>JADLBG010000354.1 GCA_020847895.1 Bryobacterales bacterium | reverse complement strand
GGGCTGGTCGAGGCTGCCCGCCGGCGATTGCCCCCACAACGCCGCGGCGCCGGCTGCCAGACATGCCGCAATACGCGGGAAAGTCATGAGGCGTTCCTGCAAAGCGCGAACGCGCGCAGACAACGCGTCGCCATCCGCGACAGATAGATCAGCAGCGCAGCGAGCAACAGCACAACGAACGCCGCTGCGACTCGTGCCTGGATCACGCCTTGCAGCGTCTCCTCGGGATAGGTGGCAAAACGCCGCGGAACGCTGGTCGCGCCTCCGTAGTAGAACATCGCCAGAAATCCGTAGCCGCCCAGCAGCAGCAGACTCAGAATCCATCCGGCTGCTGGAACATCCGTGTCCGAACCGGTCAGTTCCCGGCTCAGATGATCGAAGAACGCGAGAACCATTAAAACAACGCCCATCAAATAATAGGTATGGAAGTGAGCCGGAACCCAAAGAGTGTTATGGAAGACGGAATTGACCGCCACTGTGGCGTCAACAACCGCCGCGATGCCGCCGATCACCCAGCCGAGGACGCCACAGACCAGGAGCCTCGAAGCCATCGTCCATCGAAAGCCAGAGCGGTAGATGAGCGCGAGAGCGCCAAAGACGGAGACCGCGGCGGCCGGCAAGGATAGAAAGTAAGAAGCGGTTTGGCCCGCCACCTGCACCCAGCGCGGCTGCGCGAAGTCCATATAGAGGTGGTGGAGATAGGCAAACAGGACCAGCAACAGGACGGCGTTCCAAGCAAAGGCAACCAGCCAGGACGTCTTCCACGGTCTGCCTGCGAACGCCGGCAGCAGTTCATAGAGGATGGCCACTCCCAGGTAGAGAGTGATGTTGACAATGATGTGCCCGAACAGGAACGTGAGGTTCTTCATCAGCAGGGCATCCACGTTCGCGCGGCCGGACCCATGCAGGAAGAACAGCGCCAGGACAAGGGCGGCGGCCACCAGTGCCGCGGTGACAACCACCAGGCTCACCGTGGTGATCAGAACCAGCGGCGGGACTTCCGGTTCCTTTGCTCCGCGCAGGATATGCCATCCCAGCGCCATCGAGAGAGAATAACGGCGCGCGATAGCGCGAAGCAGGTCGAGCACCCAGGCAAGCCAGAAAACAGCAAGAATGGCCAGACCCGTGAAGAATACGATGGTGGCCCATGGACTCCATGCGCCGTTCGGATAGAGCGGCAAGGGGAACAGGAAGTACCAGCCCACGCCGAACTTGCCCAGCAGTGTGCTGATGGAAATCAGAACTACGCCAACCACGCTGCCGCCCATGGCGAGTTCGGAGATGGCGGAACTCGGACGTACGTAACGGGAAAGAAGGTAGTGGACTCCGGCCATGCTGCCCAGGAACCACGCGCCTACCATGATTAAGGCGTGAAGCGTGAGCGCCGAATAGAACCAAACGGGCTCCACTGCCGGGAAAGAGTTGCCTTGAAACAAGCGGAGGAACAATCCGAGCAAGGTGGATACCAGGAAGAGCGCCATGGCGAGGAGCGCCCACAGCATTGTGTTCCTGCGAAGGCGGGGCGCGGCGGCGCTGCTCGCGGAGGTGGGTGAAGACATGGGATCACTCCTTACCCGTTGCAAAGACTTCGAATATGCCGCGCATGCTATGATGCTCCATCCCGCATAGTTCCAGGCAGAGCACCGGATAGCGTCCGGGGTTCTGGAGGCGCAACCGCAGGCGGTTGACATAGCCCGGCATGGCCTGCGTCTGCGCAAGCAGGACGCCGCCGGGGCTGTAAACGCCAAAACCATGGTTGACGTCAAGACTGGTGACGCGGAATTCCACCAACCGGTTAGCGGGGATGCGAACCGCGGGTCCCTGGCTGGCCGCCTCCCACTGTGCGTCACTGGCGATTGGGGCTTCCGAAAGCCCGAACGCGAATTGCTTCGCGGCTACAAAGACCACTTTGTCCGGAATTTCGGAGCCCCGCGGGTAAGGCAAATGGGGAAGCGTGAGAGCGAGAGCGGCGATCAGCAGCAGCGCGCAAGTGATTGCGAAACGGCTCCGGAGTTTCGAGACGGCCTCCAGGTTCAGCCGTTCTTTGTTGGCGGTATTTCGTGTCACCCAAAGGAAGGTGGCGGTTGCGGCGGCAGTGATGATGAGGAACGCAAGAAGGGCTTTGTATTGAGGAATCATCGATTGGCTCACGACACTTTTCCATACTCGCCTTTCCCGCGATGCCGGGTCAAGATGGTTTGCCGCGCCGCGGCCACGGGGCTTGGCACAGACAAGTCAGGCCATTGACGCCGGAAAATCGCGAATCTATAATCGCCCGTCATGAAGCTGCGACAGTTGGCTACACGAATTGCACTTTTCCCGGCGATGGCCCTCATTGTGCACGCCCAATCCACCATTCCCGCAAACCTGATAAAGAACTTCACCGGCTCCTGGAAGGAGAACGAATCCAAACATAAGTATGGCCGCGGGGCCGGGATCACCTTGCGATTTCGCCGTGCGCCTTCCGGTGGACTCGAGGAACTGCGGGGAGCCTTCGCGAACCCTCTCGTACAGAAGGTCGAGTTCGACGGCAAGCCCCACCCGATCGATGATTCCCGCAATGCGATCGCCTGGAAACAACTCGGCGCCACGAAGTTCGAACGTTCGCTGTTTGACGATGACAAGAAGTTGATCAACATCAGAAGGATCGAGCTTTCCGCCGGCGGCAAAACACTGACAGAGCGTATCGAAAGCAAGGCGTCGGGCGGGAAGACGACCACCTGGACGGGAGTCTACAACAGGGCGTCCGGCGAATCCGGAGGGCTTGCCGGGACTTGGCAATTGGTTTCGAGACGCCGCAGCGATCCCGCGATCATCCGTTTCGAGCAGGCGGGCGCCGATTCGCTGAGGTTTACCAACCCCTATTCAGAAGCCACTGGCGTGATGACGTTCGACGGCAAGCCATACACATGGTCCG
>JADLBG010000353.1 GCA_020847895.1 Bryobacterales bacterium | reverse complement strand
CCTCGAGCGCGGCGCCGGCGACGCTGCCCCAGCGGGTCCGCTCTTCGAAGTCCACTTCATGGAAGCGCCAGAAGTTGGCGGTGTAATGCACGGTGCCGCCGCCCACCTGCTGGCCGTAAAAGATCGCCGGTTGCTCCACGGCTTCCTCCGCCTCAGTAGTCCGGAATGTGTTGGGCTGGCGCTTCCAGTCGTTCAGCAGAACGCTCTGCCGGATATACTTGACCTCGTCGTGTCCGAAGTCTTTCTCGCGCAGGTGGGGGCCCTGCTCGAGCACCACCACGCGGAATCCGGCGGTGGAGAGTTCCTTCGCCATCACGCCGCCGGCGGCGCCGCTGCCGATGACGACGAAATCCACTGTATCCGAGGGGCGGTATTTCGTCATGCTAACCCTCGAAGCCGATCAGCGCCCACCCCGCGCGGCCGCGGTTTCCGCCGTATTCGGGAGGCGCGAGGAAGCCGATGATGGCGTGCACGCGCAGCATCTCGAAGAATCCCGTGGTTTCGATGGCGCGGGCGAAGCGCAGTTGATCGCCAGGCGTTAGGGCGGCAAGGCCTGTGGATTGCGGAAACATTTCCAGCCGCCGGTCCCGCACCATCCGCAGGCCCTGCCGGTAGGTCTCGCGTTTGTCCTGGTGGAAGGTGGCCAGAGCTTTGTCGATGAAGTACACTACGCCGGCTTCGCGCGCTCCAGGCGTGGCGCCGGAAGGGATGATGAGCGAGGCGAGGGCCTCGACTTCGGCGGCGTCTTCGGTGGAGAACGACACGAGTTCGGCCGTGCCGGCAGTTGCGGCCTGATGCGCGTGCTGCTGGGCGGCGGCGATGGCAGCGGCGTGGCCGGCCAGGGCCAGTTCCAGGATTTGCCGCCGGGTGTGACCGCTTCGCATATAGGGTTGCATTGTAGCACCGGCCTGGCGGATGGAGAGCCAGAGGGCATCCGTTATGAACGTCAACCTCGGTCCGGTGTTCGACCAATTTGTTGCGGACCTCCTCAAGACCGGCATCTACCAGTCCCAAAGCGAAGTCGTGCGGGAAGGCCTGCGGCTCCTCAAGGAGAGGGAGGAACTGAAGCAACTCAGACTGGCCGAGCTGCGCAGGGAAATTACCATTGGGAGCGGACAGGCCGATCACGGCCAGTTCGTCGATGGCGAGTTTGCATTCGATGAGATTCGGAAACGAAGCGCTCGCCGAAAGCGCGCCAAGAGATGAAGCGGTTCGTTCTTACCCCACGCGCCCACCAAGGCATCGAGGGCATCTGGGAATACATTGCGGCCGGCAACATCGAAGTCGCTGACCGGGTATTGGAGGGTTGGAAAGCGCGATGCTGAAACTGGGCAAGCATCCGAATATTGGTCACTGACGTGAGGAGTCGGCAGACAAGCGACACCGGTTTTTCATGGTTTATTCGTATCTGGTCGTCTACCGGCACGATACTAAACCACTGCGGATCGTCCGCGTGCTTCATGGAGCCCGTGAGGTACAGAACATCCTGGGGCTCACACCGGAAGAACCATAGGTCCCCGCTGACATGGGATACAATTGCCCATCATGCGCCGTATGCCTCGCTTCCTCTTGATTGTTCTGCTCGCCATGCAAGCGGGCGCGGAGAGCGTGCCGCTGCCCGGCCTGCAGCAGCCGGTCGAGATCCTGCGCGACAAGTGGGGCGTTCCGCACATCTACGCGAAGACCACCGATGACCTCTTCCTGGCGCAAGGATACATCGCGGCGCGCGACCGGCTTTTTCAACTTGACCTCTGGCGCCGGGTGAATACGGGGAAACTGGCGGAAATCGTAGGCCCCGCCGCCGTCCCGCGCGACCGCATCGCGCGCCTTGTACGCTTCCGCGGTGATTGGAACAAAGAGTGGACCACCTACTCGCCCGACGCCCGGCAGATTGTCGCGGCTTTCGTGCGCGGTGTGAACGCCTACATCGACAGCCTGCACGGCAAGTACCCGATCGAATTCCGGCTGGCCGGATATGCTCCGGGCAAGTGGGCGCCGGAGGACTGCGTGGCGCGCGTCGCGGGACTGCTGATGACCCGCAACCTGACGCGCGAGGTGGAGCGCGCCATGGACGTCCGCGACTATGGAGCAGAACTCGTCGAGAAGGTGAGACCGCCGGATCCGTTCATCCACCTGCGGCCTCCCGCCGGGCTCGATCTCAAGGCCATCGAAGCGCGGATTCTCCGCGATTACAACGCGACCATCGGCAGCACGCGCATCGATGTCGATCAGGGGAGCAACAACTGGGTGGTGGACGGAACCCGCACCGTGACCGGCAAGCCGTTGCTGGCGAACGATCCGCACCGGCCCATCAACATTCCGTCGCTGCGCAAGACGGTCCACCTGGTCGGTCCCGGATGGAATGCCTTCGGCGCGGGAGAACCGGCGCTGCCGGGAATCGCGCTGGGGCACAACGAGGACATTGCTTTCGGATTCACCATCGTCGGCATTGATCAAGTGGATCTGTACGTCGAGAAGCTCAACCCCGGGAACACAAACGAGTATTCCTATAAGGGCCAGTGGAAGAAGATGGAGATCGAACGTGAGACGGTGGCCGTCAAGGGGCGGCCGGACGAGACGGTGGAACTCCGCTACACCATCCACGGCCCGGTGATCTACGAGGATAGGGCCAACCAGCGGGCCTATGCGCTCAAGTGGGTGGGCGCCGAACCCGGCGGGGCGGGGTATCTGGGCGCGCTATCCATCGCCCGAGCCCGGAACTGGCAGCAGTTTCTCAAAGGCATTGCCACTTATATGGTCCCCTCGGAAAACATTGTGTATGCGGACCGCGCCGGCAACATTGGATGGGTCGCCAGCGGACAGGCTCCCATTCGCAAGAACTGGCACGGTCTGTTCCCGGTGCCCGGAGACAGCGGGCGGTATGAGTGGCAGGGGTTCCTTGCGGTTTCGCAACATCCGCGGGAATACAACCCGCCGCGCCACTGGATCGCGACGGCGAACCACAACATCCTGCCGAAGGGCTATCAGCCGGAACTGGGCTATGAATGGGCGCAACCGTACCGCTACCGGCGCGTGGCGGAGATGCTGGCTGGGGACAGGAAACTCTCCATCGCGGATTTCATTCGCATGCAGCAGGACGTAACAAACGCGGCGGCAAAGCAGTTCCAGCAGATTCTGCGCAAGCACGCGGCAACGGCTAAGCCGCCCATGAGAGAGGTGTATGAGCGGATGCTCGCCTGGGATGCGCGGATTTCCGTGGATTCCGTGGAAGCGACAATCTTCAACGTTTGGATAACGCGGCTGCCGGAATTCCTGGTGCATTCTCCGCTGTCGGCGCGCATGGAAATCGGCACCACGCTGGGGCTGCTCGAGAAGGAACCCACGGACGGCGCCCTACGGCTTTCCTACGACCGCACCGTGGCCGAACTCGAAAAACGTCTCGGCAAGGACCGCTCGCAGTGGCAATGGGGCAAGCTTCACACTCTCCGCTTCCAACATGCCTTGCGCGTGCCGGAACAATATGCTTCGCAATTCAACCTGGGTCCGCTCCCCCGCCCGGGCGACGGAAACACGGTCAACGCCGCCAGCGGACCGGACTTTCGCCAGGCCAACGGCCCTTCCTACCGCGAGATCATCGATGTCTCGGATTGGGATCGCTCGGTGATGACCAACGTGCCGGGCGAATCCGGCAATCCGGACAGCAAGCATTACCGCGACCTGCTCGACGATTGGGCAGCGGGACGGTATCATCCGATGCCGTATTCCCGGAAAGCGGTGGAAGCCGCAACCGAGGAGCGTATCAATCTGACACCCGCCCGCTGAGAATAGCCAAGGAGCATTCAGGCTCATTCATTCTCCGGGGAACATGCGATAGCGTAAAATTTGAAGTTGCCGGATCCTTGCGCGACAGTAGTGATTCCGACGCTGGAGGCGGGCGCGTTGCTGGCGGAATGCCTGCGCGGCCTCGAGAATCAGACACGCCGGAATTTTGAAATTGTGGTTGTGGATAACAGCGGCAAGGGCGCGGTTCGGCGGGACACGAACGTGCCTCAAGAGGTCGAGGTCATCGAAAACACGGAGAATGTTGGCTATGGAAGCGCCGTGAACCAGGCGGTGGAACGGTCGCGGACTCCCTATGTCGCCGTGCTGAATGATGACGCGAGGCCCCATCCGCGGTGGCTGGAAGCACTGGTGGCGGCCATGGAAAGCGGCCCGCGAGTGGGGATGTGCGCGAGCCGGGTGATGCTGGCGGGGGAAGGAACGCTGGATTCGGCGGGGATGCTGTTGTGCCGGGACGGGAGCAGTAAACAGCGGGGTCATGGGCGCGCGCCGGAGGAGTTTGCGGTTTCCGGGGCGGCTTTGTTGCCAAGTGGATCGGCTGCGCTCTACCGCCGGCGGATGCTCGAGGAGACCGGCGGCTTTGACGACAGGTTTTTTCTGTACTGTGAGGATACGGACCTGGGGTTGCGAGGGGTGTGGCAGGGGTGGCAATGCGTATACGCGGCTGATGCCGTGGTGGATCATCATTACTCGCAAACGGCGGGCCGCGTGTCGGCACTGAAGGCGTATTATGTGGAGCGCAACCGGCTCTTCGTGGTGGTGAAGAATTTTCCTTTGCGGATGCTGCTGAAGGTTCCGTCCGGCACGCTGGCACGCTACTTCTGGCACGCGCTGTTTCTGCTTGGGGGCTCGGGGGCGGCGGCGCGGTTTCACAGCGAAGGGCACTCGTTTGTTCACCTGATCTTCCTCATCCTGAGGGCGCACTGCGCGCTGCTGAAGCATTCCCCCGGGCTGCTGCGGGAGCGCCGGCGGACGATGCGGGAAGCGCGCATCAGCGCGGCGGAGTTCCGCGGCATCTGCGAACAGCATTCGATCTCGCCGAAAGAGGTGGCCGCGCTGTGACGGAAGACGGCAACCGTCTGATGATCATTGTTCCTGCTCTCAATGAGGAGGGCGCCGTGGGAAATGTGGTGCGGGAAATCCAGCAGGTGACGCCGGGAGCGCCTGTTCTGGTGATTGATGATTGCTCGGCCGATTCCACGGCGGCGGTGGCGCGCGCCGCCGGAGCGCGGGTTCTCTCACTGCCCCATCACCTGGGGCTAGGGGGCTGCGTGCAGGCGGGATACCGGCTGGCGTTCGAGCTCGGCTTTGATTATGTCATTCGTTTGGACGGGGACGGACAGCACGACCCGCGCGACATTCCGCGCATCTATGAGGCGCTGCGGCAGTCAGGGTGCCAGATGGTGATCGGCTCGCGATTCGTCGACGGCCCGCAGGAGTTCACCAGCCTGGCGCGCTCGTGGGGCATCCGTTTTTTCCGCACGATGCTGCGCCCGATTCTGGGGCAGATGGTGCATGATCCCACCTCGGGTTACGTTGGCGTCAACCGTGAGGCGCTGGCGCTGTTCAGCCGCAGTTTTCCACTCGAGTATCCGGAAATCGAGGCGCTGGTGGTGCTGCAGCGGCGGGCCTTCCGGTTTCAGGAGGTAGCCTGCCGGATGCGTCCGCGGCAGAGCGGACGGAGCACCATCACCGCGGCTAAGTCCTTATATTACATAGTCCACGTACTGCTGGGCGTGTTTGTGAATATCCTGAAATTTGAGCGCCACCGCTGGCGCCGCTGACAATAAGAACTTATGGATCGTCTTTCGAACGTTCTCTCTCTCTTCAGCCTCGGCCTCATCGTGGCGGTACTCAGTTCGCTGCGCCGCGCGCACATCCGGGTGGAATATTCGGTAAGCTGGCTCGCCGCCGGGCTGGCGATGCTGATTCTGTCGCGCTCCCAGCCGCTGATGAGTTGGCTGGCAAGGATGATCGGCGTAGGCGATCCTCCGCTGGCGCTGATTGTTGCGGTGCTGGTGGTTTTCCTGCTGGTTTTCTACCGCTTCTCGGTCACCGTCTCGACGCTGAAGGACGCCAACATCGCGCTCGCGCAGCGCGTCGCCATTCTCGAATACTATTTGCGGTCGCAGCATGAAAGCCGCCAAGCATAAACCCGCGGTAAAGGTGGAACAGGGGGCGCGGCCTGCGGCGGGGTTGTGGGTGTGGCTGTTGGGATGTTTCGCACTGCTGGCGGCACTGGCGGCCTACTGGCCGGCAGTCAACGGCCCATTCGTGTTCGACGACGAGTATCTTCCGTTCCGCGACCCCGGCTTTCTCAAGACCGGCATCCGGAGCCTTTCGCCCACGGCGCGGCCATTGATGAATCTGAGCTTCTGGCTGAACCTGCGGCTGTTCGGCCCGGAGCCGTTCTCCTATCACGTGATCAACATCCTGCTGCATTTCATCAATACCGGGTTGGCTTTTCTCGCCATCCGAAAAATCCTCGAGAGGGCGAAGGTGGAAGAGAACCGGCGGGTGCTGTTGGCGGTGTTTGCGGCCGGAGTTTTTCTGCTGCATCCGGTTCAGACCGAATCCGTGGCGTATGTAGCGGGACGGAGTGAAAGTTTCAGCCTGCTGTTCTTCCTGTCGAGCTTCACACTGTTTCTCTATAAGAGAGAAGGCGGCATTGGCTGGCCGGCGGCGGCGGGAGTGATTGCGCTCTTCGGCGCCGCCTTCCTGAGCAAGGAGCACACGGCCGTGCTTCCCGCTCTGCTGCTATGGACAGACTGGTGGTTCGCGGAGAAGCGGCCCGTGGAGACAGTGCGGGCGAATTGGAGGCTCTACGCGCCCATGGCTGCCGCCTCGGTGGCGGGGATGTGGGTGGTATGGCGCGTGCTGGTGGAGGCGAATACGGCGGGCTTCGGGATGAAGAACCTCGCGTGGTACGAATATTTTTACACGCAGTGGAGGGCCATCTGGATTTACCTGCGGTTGTTCGTGCTTCCGGTGGGTCTCAATGCAGATTACGGCTTCCCGATTTCGCACTCGCCGCTGGAACATGGATCCATTGTGGGGCTGCTCGGCCTGGCGGTCCTGTTGGGCGCGGCGTTTTATTACCGCAAGCGTTATCCGCTGGCTTTTTACGGCCTGGTGGTCTTTCTGCTGTTGCTGGCGCCCACGTCATCCATTGTTCCTATCAAGGACGCAGTGGCGGAACGCCGGCTCTACCTGCCCTTCATCGGATTGCTGCTGGTGGTTTGCGACTTCGCGCGCACTCTTACGATTTCACGCGGGTCACAACTTGCGGCGGCGGGGGGCATTCTGTTTGTACTGGGCGGGCTGACGTATGGGCGCGCGGCGGTGTGGAGCGACCCGGTGCGGCTGTGGGAGGACACGATCGCGCACTCGTCGGGCAACTCGAGGGCGCATTTCCATCTGGCGATGGTGTACTTCGAGCAGCAGCGCTACGAAGAGGCGTTGAAGAAGTTCGAGGATGCGGCGCGAACGGGGCAGACCGAATACACCTATACGCTGCTGATCGATTGGGGGCTCACGCATGACGCGTTGGGGCAGACGGAGAAGGCTCTCGAAAAGTTCCGCGCGGCGGCGAAGATCGAGAATACGGCGCACGTGCATTCGCTCATCGGCATGTGTCTGGCAAAGCTGAAGGAGCCTGGGGCCGCGCTGGGGGAACTCAACCAGGCGATTGCGCTCGATCCCGGCTATGACAACGGATATACGTATCGAGGCAATGTGTATCGCATGCTGAACGAGTTGCAGCGCGCCGAGGAGGACTACCGCAAGGCGCTCGCGATCAATCCCAACAGCCAGGCGGCGCGGCAGAACCTGGACGCTGTCCTTCGGCAGAGGGGCGCGGGACGCTAGATGGGGCTGCGCATCGGCATCAACGCGCTATACCTGATCCCAGGCGGCGTGGGAGGGACGGAGATCTATCTAAGAAGCCTGATTCAGGCGCTGGCCAGGGCCGATGGGAAGAATGAGTACTTCGTATTCACGAATGCCGAAACGGAAGCGGGCCTGGTTCCTGTCCAGGAGAACTTCCACCATCAGCCGCAACGGGTGCGGGCGGTTCATCGCCCCGCGCGGTTGATTTGGGAGCAGTTCGTTCTTCCCGCGGCCGTGCGCCGGCTGCGACTGGATGTGTTGTTCAATCCGGGATTCACCACTCCGCTGCTGGCGGGCTGCCCGGTGGTGACGGTGTTTCACGATCTGCAGCACAAGCGGCATCCGGAGTATTTTCGCAGGATCGATCTGCCATTCTGGCAGTTTTTTCTCTACTGGTCGGCGCGGCATTCGAGCCGGATTATCGCCGTCTCCGAAGCGACGCGAGCCGACCTGTTGCGCTTCTACCATCTGCCGGAGGAGAGGATCCGGGTAGTGCCGCATGGGGTGGACGAGGAGTTTTTCGCAGTGGGAGCGCGGCGATGTCCGGAGGACTTGCGGAACTTCATTCTCTGCGTATCGACGCTCCACCCGCACAAGAATCTGGACCGGCTGGTGCGGGCGTTCCGGCGGTTCCATGAGGCGCGACCGGAGTTCCGGCTGATCATCGCGGGGATGCATGGATTCCAGACGACGCAGATTGAGCAGACGATCATCGACTGCGGAATGGGGGCGCATGTCCACATCACGGGCTGGATTCCGCGCGAGGAGTTGCTGGCGCTCTATCACAAGGCGTGGGCGTTCGTTTACCCCTCGACCTTCGAGGGCTTCGGCATGCCGGTGCTGGAAGCGCTGGCGTCCGGGATTCCCACGGCGGTGTCTTCGATTGAGCCCATGAAGGGCATCGCGGGCACGGCGGCGCTGCAATTTGACCCGTTGGATGATAGCGCCTTGAGCGAGGCTCTGCTGCGTCTGATAGAAGACGGGGGGTTGCGGACGCGACTGGAGGAGGCGGGCCCGAAAAGAGCGGCGGAGTTCAGTTGGCGGACGAGCGCGGAACAGACGATCGCGACGCTTGCCGAAGCGGCCCGGAAAGACTGAGATCCGGATACGGTCCGGTACAATAAAAGGACATGTGGCTGGTAGCTCTTCTTTGCGTGCAGACGGGCGTGCAGACCGTCGGCGCGGCAACTCTTGCGGACTTACGGGCAGCGCGGGACCGGCAGGACCGTCCGGGGCTTGAGAAAATCATCACGGATTTTTCGGCGGCGGCGGAAAGGAATGCAAAGGACGCGGGGGCGCAGTACGACCTGGCGATAGCGAATTCTTATCTGGCGGAAATCTCGCTCGAGATGCGGCAGCGCAATGAAGCGAGAAGCGCGGCGGAGGCAGGGATCCGGGCGGCGGAGAAGGCGGTGGCGCTCAAGCCGGAGATGGCCGAATATCACCGCATCCTGGGAACTCTGTGCGGGCAGGTGATTCCGGCGAATGTGATGGCCGGACTGCGCTACGGCAGATGCGCGCTCGATAGCGTCAACAAGGCGGTACAACTCGATCCGAAATCTTCGGACGCATACTTGAGCCGCGGGGTCGGCTACTATTACCTGCCGGCAGCCTTCGGCGGCGGGACGGACACGGCCATCAAGGACATGGAAAAGGCGATTGAACTGAATCCGAAATCGGCCGATGCGTGGATGTGGCTGGGGGTGGCGCAGCGCAAGAAGAACCAGTT
>JADLBG010000352.1 GCA_020847895.1 Bryobacterales bacterium | reverse complement strand
GCGGAAGCGGACACGAAAGAAGGATAGCAGGGACGGCACTAATTAGCAATAATTATCTAACATATCTAAGCGACGAAACCCCCGCCAATCGAAGGTTCTTGAAAAACCGCTATCCTGCTATAGGAGTTCTGAAACTAACGTGCTTGGGTCGAAAGAGACAGCGAAGAGCGTGTTTCGACGAATGTAGGCAAGATAACCGCCTGGCAGGTACCGCCCGAAAAAGCCTCCTTTCAAAAGCGTCTTCTGTTGTCCTGTCTTAAAGGACAAAATTTCGAGACTGGCGCTCTCGTAATCTCCTGTGTGGCGTGTGAACAGGAGCGCTTGGCTGCCCGGCAAGAGTTGCGGCCAGGTGTCCACCTCGCCCTCCGCTCTTTTCAGTCCAATCAACGGCGCCGGCGTGCCTCCAGTAGCAGGGACACGCATCAGGCCGGCGGAGGGGTTCAACATCGCTATAATGTCTCCGCCGTCCCCCCAACTCCCATCCGGAAAGCGACCGCGTGGGCCTCTCATGAACGTAGCGGCATCCGCCAGCGACACTGGCGTTCCGCCCTGGACCCCAATCTTCCTCAGCTTGTTATCGGCGAAGAACGCGATCCACTGCCCGTCGGGCGAAAAGAAGGGAGCACTCGCGCCTTCGGTTCCGGGCAGCAGCGTAAAATGACCTTGGTCTAGGCGGCGTGTCGCTAATCGGATTCTGCCGTCCTCGGAACGCACTGTTACCGCGAGACGTGAGCCGTCCGGCGCAAGCGCCAGTCTAGCGCCGTTCCCAGCGGGTGTCATCGCCGCATCCAAGTCGACGCTGAGCCGCACCAGGGGCTTCAGAATCGGCTGTCTCACGCGCCACCAACCGACACCGGCGCCGGCCGCCAGTCCGACTCCAAGGACAGCCAGGTGTGACCACAGGCGCCAGGGCATTCGGGTATTGCCTTGCGCCTGTTGATCAGGGGCGGGACTTTGCGGTAGGGCAGGTCCCTCGGCTGCCGGCGCCATCGGACTCCTTTCCGGATTCGGAATGTGCTCGACGGGCGCTATGAATCTGTAGCCCTTCCGGCCCAGGGTTTCGATATATCGCGGGGCATCAGCTGTGTCCCCGAGAACCTGTCTTAGGCGAGTAGCCGCGGAATTCAGCCCGCGGTCATAATCGACGAAGGTGCCCTCGGGCCAGATCCTGTAGATCAGCTCCTCTCTCGTGAAGACCTCACCCGGAGTTCCCAGCAGACACAGGAGAAATTTCAGTGGCTGGTCTTGCAGCCGTACGCGGACTCCGTGCTTCCGCAGTTCGCCCGTGGCCGTGTCGAGTTCAAATACACCGAAACGGAAATGGCGGCGATCTGGATGGGGCTCGACGCCCATTCGTGTCCTAGTCTATCAGCCTGGTTTTCGCATGTGGTAAGCAGTTTGGGGTTCAATAGTTTGCTCCGTGTCAATCTTTTTTTCGCCGCGTGGTCGGCGCGCGATTGACCGCCTTCCGCAGCCGCCCTATGATGGCCTGCATCGCGACGCTGTTTGGCGGCGACGCAGGAGGTAAGGGCAATGAGAAACATCGTGCTCTGTTGGGTGCTGACAGGAGGCGCAGCCGCTCAGGTTCCAACCGGGTCTATTGCGGGGATCGTTCACGACCCAGTTGGAGTCGCGGTAGCCGGCGCCCGCCTCAAGATCGTGAATGTCGCAACAAACCTGGAGCGTAGCGCAACCAGTTCCGAGCAGGGTGATTACAGCTTTCCGTCTTTGCCTGCGGGTGAATATGACGTGGCTCTGGAGGCAAACGGTTTTCCTCGAACTACCTGTAGGGCGTCCGTGGAAGCTGGCGCCACAACGGTCGCTGATTTTGCGCTGCGACTCGGGGAAGTGCAGGAATCGGTTACTGTCGCCTCCGCGTCGCCTCAAATTCAATACGATTCGCATTCCGTGGGTGGCATCGTCACGCAGAGCCAGATTCAAGACCTCCCTTTGAATGGTCGCAGCTTCCTCGAACTTGCCAAGCTTGAACCGGGTGTTCAGCCGCCAACTCGCGCGCAGGGGAACCGCACCTACGTGCCGGCTCTGGGCGCCCCGGGCGGCCCCAGCGGGCGCGGGACACGTGTCATCGTCGATGGCGGCAGCGTAATGGCGTTCTCCACCGGCGGTTCCGTCTTGGGACTCTCCCAGGAGGTGGTGCAGGAGTTCCAGATTTCCACCGCAAATTTCGACCTCTCAACCGGAATGACCCTTGCTGGGGCAGTCAATGTGGCCACGCGATCGGGAGGGAACGAATTGCATGGTTCAGCATTCTACTTCTTCCGCGATCACAACCTATCGGCGTATCCAAACCTCAAACGCGATCCGGCCAACCCGGACCCATTCTTCCAAAGGCGGCAATTCGGTTTCGCCATAGGTGGTCCGATCCGCCGTGACCGGCTATTCTTCTTCGGGAATTGGGAGCGCAACGAGCAGCGGGGCGTGGTGACCACTACCGTGCTGAGCCCGGATTTCTCCAGGTTTAGCCGTATTACCCCGAGCCCTCTTTTCGGAGATGTGCTCAGTCTCCGTCTGGACGCCCGCCTCTCGAGTAGGCACACGGCGTTCCTACGCTATTCGCACGACGGGAGCCGGGCGTTTGTGAATACCGGAGCCAACACCGCGATCGCGAACGCTTATCCCTCCAATTGGGTTCGGCAACTCACCTGGGCCGACCAGACCCTGTTGGGTTTGACCAGTGTTTTGCGTCCCACCCTGGTCAATGACTTCCGGTTTTCGTATTTCTATCTGAGCGACGATCAGCTTGCCCCGGAACAGCAGGATTGTCCGGGCTGTCTCGGCATCGGCGCTCCGGCCATGATGATCGGCTCTCCGGCGCTCTTCACCATTGGCCAATCCAGCACCACGCGCAATCCGGGCCGGCGTTTTCATTTCAACGACTCGGTGGCGTGGCAGCGGAGTGCCCATCGCGTGCGGTTCGGAATCGAGTGGGAGCATAATCGCGGCGGCGCTCTGTCGTGGAATAACGAGCCCGCAACCATCACGCTGTTTACGCCCGACCAGGTCCGAACGTTTAACAGCGCGCCGCAAACGCCGTCCGGCCGCCGGATACCCCTTCCAGACGCCTTCAACACGCTGGACGATATCCTTCATCTCCCGCTGCAAAACGTCACTGTCGGAATTGGCGATCCACGCGTGCCTCAGGCAAATGGAAGCTTGGTCCGCACCTGGAACACGGTCCGGATGTATTTCCTGGACGCCTGGCGCATTAACGACGGCCTGACAATTGACTATGGATTGGCATGGAACGTCGACCGGTTCAAGAACTACGATCTGAAGAAGCCGCCGCTCCTGGCTCCGATCTTGGGCGCCGGCGGCTTGGGCCCGACGCGGAAGCAATGGAAGAATTTTTCGCCTACACTCGGTCTCGCGTGGTCACCCGCAAAAGACAGGAAGACAGTGATCCGCGCCGGTGCAGGCATCTATTACGACTTCTTCTTCGGGGCGAATATCGACAACGAACGGGCGTTGCTTGGGCCGCCCGGCTTGGGACGGCAGTCCATCAGTGGGAGCAACATCTTCAACCCGATGACGGGAACGCCACTGAACATAACCGGCTCCCCAACCCAGTTCACGGGAGCGAACCTGATCTCCATTCTTCCAGCCATCCGCGCCGGGCTGGCAGGCAGCCTTGCGAATAGCGATCCGGCGCTGCAGGCCATCCAGATCTACAAGCAGACAGTTGGCGGAACGACCAACGGCTTGTTTCCGGAGTACGTTCCCAATCCCTCAGCGCAGCACTTCAATGCGGGAATTCAGCGCGAGATTGCCCGGGATTTCGTCCTCACAGCCGATTTCGTCTTCCGGCATTTCATTCATGGCGGACTGGGCCCGGGCGGCCTCGATCTCAACCATTACAACAGCGTCCGCGGCCCGGTGATTCCGGCCTGCGCCAACGTCATACAGCGCAACGATCCGCTCGCGATCTGCTCGACTGGCAGCATAACCGTTTGGGAGGCCACGAGCAATCAGACGTATAAGGGGTTGCTTCTGCGCGCCGACAAGCGCTTCACGCATCGCTCTCAAGTGCTCGCCTCCTATGCGTGGTCCAGCGATATCGGAACTCCCGGACCCGACGTCCAGAATCCCGCCAATGGAGCAACCAATCCGGGGCTGAACCTCGACGATTGGCATCAACACAACGCGCCGCTGATCACCGACTATACTCAGGTTGCAAATGTCGCGGGTGTAGTCCAGTTGCCGTGGCGATTCGATCTGGGGCTTAATTTCTCATATTCAAACGCGCCGCCGTTTTCCCCCATCGTCGGAGGCATCGATTTCAACGGTGACGGTACGATGGGCGACCTGTTACCGGGCACAACGACAGGCCAGTTCAATCGAGGGCTCGGGATCTCCGACCTGGTGCGACTCGCTGACTATTTCAACCAAGACTACGCGCTCAAGCCCGATTCCCATGGCCGGATTATTCCGCGGATCAAGCTGCCGGCCAGCTACTCGTTCGATCACGGCTACCAATCGCTCGATCTGCGGTTGAGCAGGACATTCATGTTTGGCGAGGGATGCAGCCTCAGAGTGATCGGCGAGGCCTTCAACCTATACAATGCCGCCAATCTGTCCGGCTATAGCAATGACCTTACAAACGCCGCGTTCGGTCAGCCGACTGCGCGCTTTACGCAGCTATTCGGCTCAGGCGGGGCGCCGCCGCTGACGCCCGCCACCGGCCTTGCGATGTCGATCGGATCGCCGCGGGGCATCGCCGTCGATAGCGTTGGCAACGTGTATTTCACCTCCCTCGATTGTGTGTTCAGGCAAGGTGCGAACGGCGTCGTCACCCGGGTCGCGGGAACCGCGCGGCCGGGATACTCAGGAGATGGTGGACCAGCCACATCCGCACAGGTGAACTTAGAACCTGGAACGAAATAACATGTACATTTGATCGTTCTTGTCCGATGATGGATACATGGAGTTTCAAGAACGTTTGAAACAGAAGTTCACGACTCTGTTTGGCTACCTCGACGAGAGACAACGG
>JADLBG010000351.1 GCA_020847895.1 Bryobacterales bacterium | reverse complement strand
AGCCGGAGGGTTGGAGGCATCGCGAGCTTTAGTTGGCACAAACGGTCTTATGCCGGACCCTACAAGGAGAGCTCGCGTATTTGCGTCTTTGGTGTAGTCATCTGTTCTATGAGACGCTAGCGCCACATGTGTGGTTTCAAAGTCACACATCGGTTAGTACTCCCGACGCAATTAATTTTGCTACGGCCTCGATCCGCGGTGTAAAAGGCGCGTCCGAATCCGGTTCAGGGGCCGCAAGTCGCAGTAAACGATGGACTTGCTCCAGTCTGGGGCTGCTCCGCAGCGGACGGAGAAGTTCCAGGGCGCGCGCTGCGCACAGGCCTTCAATGCCCAGCACATGCCGTGTATTCCGCACAATCTGTTGCAGTTTTAAGGCGGAAGCCATCCCCATGCTTACGAAGTCTTCCTTATTCCCACTGGTCGGAATGCTCCCCGCCGTCGCCGGCGACGCCAACACCCGGTTCTCCCCCACAAGCGCCGCCGCCGTCACCTGAGGCATCATGTATCCCGATTCCAACCCCGCTTCCCGCGCCAGAAATGGCGGCAGCCCTTCGCTCAACGCAGGGTTCACTAAGCGGTCCACCCGCCGCTCCGAAATTCCGGCGAGGGCGGTCAAAGCAATGGCCAGATAATCGAGTTGCAGCGCGACAGGCTCCCCGTGAAAATTCCCCGCGGATAGAATTTCGTTCCCCAACACCAGCGGATTGTCCGTCGCCGAGTTCAATTCAATGGCGAACACAGCGGCTGCCGTCCGGATGGCATCGTGAACGGCTCCATGCACTTGCGGTGCGCAGCGAAGCGCATAAGCGTCCTGCACGCGCGGGCAATGACGGTGCGATTCCCGGATCTCACTCCCCTCCATCAACCGCCGCATTCTCTCCGCGCTCGCAACCTGACCCGGATGCGGCCGTGCCGCGTGCGCCCGCGGATCAAACGCGCGCGGCGTGCCGTGCAGCGAATCCGTGGTCAACGCGCAAAGTACGTCCGCGGTGACGGCAAGCGTTCGCGCTGCCTCCAATTCCAGGCAGCCGATGGCCAGCATGGCCTGCGTCCCGTTGATGAGCGAAATCCCTTCCTTTGGTGCGAGGACCAATGGCTCCAGCCCCGCCAACCGCAGCGCTTCTCCTCCGGTGAGGCGCCGCCCTCCGTAGTCAGCCTCCCCTTCTCCCATCAGGACGAGCGCGATATGCGCCAGCGGCGCCAGGTCTCCGCTGGCGCCGACACTCCCGCGCGATGGCACTACCGGGGTCACGCCTCTGTTCAACAGGTCGCACAACCGCTCCGCCGCCACCGGACGGATGCCGCTCAGGCCCTTGGCCAGTACATTCGCCCGAATCAGCATCATCGCCCGCACCACCTCGCCCGCTAGCGGTTCCCCCACCCCGCAGGCATGCGAGCGTACGACGTTTCGCTGCAGGTGCTCGAGTTCCCCGGCGGAGATACGCTTATCGGCAAGCAGCCCCACGCCCGTATTTACGGCGTAGACCGGCTCTTCACCGGCCGCGAGCGCTTCCACCACATCCCGCGAGTCCGCCATTCTCCTCTGAGCATCCTCGCTGATCGAAACCTGCTCTGTTCCCCCCGCCACAACGCCCACCTGTTGCAGCGTGAGACTCTCACCGTTGAGAATCACCATGGTTTCAGACTAGCTTTAAGTAGTGCAGCATGCCTGAAGGGAACTTCCAATACTGCGACGTCAGCCTGCCTGTGCCGCTCGACCGGCTCTTCACCTATTCGCTTCCGGAGACGCTCCGCCACCGCGCGAAGCGCGGCTGCCGGATCCTGGCGCCGTTCGGGCAGCGGAAACTGGCCGGCGTGGTGGTCCGCGTTCACGATGAGCACCCGGGTGTCGAAACCCGCCAGGCCTTGCAACTGCTTGGCGAGGATCCGGCGCTCGAGGAAGACCTCTTGAGCCTCGCCTCCTGGATTGCGAATTACTACTGCGCCCCGCTCGGGGAAGTGCTTCGCGCGATGATCCCGCTCTCATCCGAAGTGCGCCGCGGCAAGGTGTACACGCTTACCGACGCGGGGCGGGACGTTGCCCGCCAGCAGTTGATCGGCGAGGAGAGCGAAGATCCGGTCATCGTCATCCTGCGCCTGCTCGAGCACCGTGCCTTATCCGCGACCTACCTCGGCAGGAAAGTGAAGGATGCGGACAAGGTGCTTCGCTCCCTGCAGCGGAAAGGATTCGTCGAGGTGGAAGACACGGCCGCTGAAAAGGATCCGCTGCGCGCGCTCGCCTCCAAACTGATAGTGGAGTTCCATTCCCGTGTCGAGGAGAAACTCCGCAAGCCGGAGCGCGAATTGTTGTCCTTTCTCGAACTGCATCCGGGCGCGCACAACCTGGCGGAGGTGGATCAGGTGGTGAAGGGCGCCTCCCAATCCGCGCGCGCGCTGGCGCGCCGGGGCCATCTCACGTTGCGTCACGCTACGACCATCCACTACCAGGGCGAGATTCGCGAACGGCATGCGCTCAACCCTCACCAGCAGGAGGCGCTCCAACAGATCCGCGCCGGCATCGAGGCGCGCCGCTTCCAGACTTTCCTGCTGCAAGGCGTTACCGGTTCCGGAAAAACCGAGGT
>JADLBG010000350.1 GCA_020847895.1 Bryobacterales bacterium | reverse complement strand
GCCTCCCGCGGCCCAAGCTGGCAGAGATCATGCCCGCCCAAGTTCCGCCGCTGCCTTCTCCGCTCCGCCTCGCCTTCGATCGCCTGACCGCGCAAATCGACGCCTGCTGCCAGGAGGAGCAATTGGTGCCTAAACTTGACTCATTTCAGTTAGAATTCTTTGGACAAGGACTCTAGCTGTGCCCGGAGCAAGACCCGCGGGCAGCAATAGATTCAATTGTCCGGGCAGCAGTGCGAACAACCCTGCCTCCTGTGTCGCGCCGGTGCTGTCCCGGAGATCCACCGAGAATCCATCCAGCGTTGCCGGCAAAGGCCCCGGATCCGGCGGCGCCCGCTGATTCCTGAAGGCCGCCAGCCCTGTGATTTGCGCCGATTGGTACGCCGGGTCGTCTACATGCACCGCCCCCGGCATCACGCGATAGGTTACAGACACCCTGTGCGCGTCGGCGCTTCGGCGAACATTCGGGCATTCTCCGGATCCAGCCTGTACTTCGACGCATTCACTCGCAGGAATCGAACCGCCGGCTTGCAATCTTGAATTTGCGCGGGAAAAATTGCATCGCTGCTCAGACGGTAATTGATGCTCGTCACCGCAATGCCGCGCGGCTTGAGATAGTCCGGCAAACAGCAGGAGTTGCGCTGATGGCCGGTCGCCCACCCGCCTCCGTGAATGTACACGACGAGCGGAAACGGTCCGCTTCCCGCGGGGAGGCACAAATCCGGCAGATGAGCAATCATGTGATCGCCCGCGTAATCCTGATTCGCTCATCCGCACGGTCTGCGCGGACGTGTAGGCGCCGCCGGCTGGGAACAACGTAGGCGTGGAAACCCCGGAGATGATCGTATAGCCCGCCGAAGCCACCGTGCTCGCTGTCATTCCCGCTTTGTAAGCCATCGCCTTCACTGTCTGGCTCGAGGAAACAGACAATTGCGCCGTGTACAAGGTTCCCACGGTCGCGCTGGGTATGCTGCCGTCGGTGGTGTAACGGATGGACGCCCCGGCCGTCGGCGTGGCGACCGTCACCGTCAGGCTCGACGTGTAAATTCCCGCCGGTGGGTTGAACGCCGGCGGCGCCACCGGGCTCATCGTCAGCGTTAAGCTGGCGGTTTTTGACAGGCTGCCGCTCACGGCCGTCACCACCGGATTGGAGGTCCGGCGAGCATGGCCGCCGCCGTGCTCACCGTCAGCGTGGTTGTCCCGCTGCCGATCACCGAAGGCGGATTAAACGAAGGCGTGGCCCCGCCAGGCAGACCCGTGACGCTGAAACTGACCGCGCCGTTGAAACAGCCGCTCGCGCCGATGCTCAGTCCGAAGGTCATGCTCGTTCCCGGATCCACGCTCTGCGCACTGGTAATCGCCGAGAGAGTGAAGCCGGGACTCCCCGGCGCATTGACCGGCGTTACCGAAACATTGTCGAACGTCACCGCCGTCACCTGATTCGCTTCATAGGCAGTGACCGCCAACCCGGCATACGCCGTCCGCCGATCCGTAAGCCGTCATCACATCGCCCGCGCGCGCCAGTTTCACCCAGTATGGCAGCGTCACCACCGCCGCCGCCGTCGCCTGCGACGTGCCCTGCCCGGTCCCCGTGCGCCACTGAAAGTCGGGATTGCTCCCCGGCCCCGTGATTCCCAGGAAGGCATAGGTGCCCGCCGGCGTCGGCCCTTGCATCACCCCGTAGCGGCTGAAATAGCGTGCATTCTGCACCCCCGTGATCCGCGCCACCACCCATCCGTCTCCCGCCAGCGGTGTGTACACGAATTCGAACGAATCGCTGGTGTTCCACATCTGATCGCCGGTTCCCGCCACCGTGAACACACTGTTCGCATACGTTGCCCCGGCGCCCGCATAGCTCGCGCCTACCGCGCTGCTCGTCCATCCGCTCGGCAGCGATCCGGCCGGAACCGGCACGGTCCACAGTGCCAAGCTGGGTCCAGCCGCTGTTCAACGCGCCACTGTCCACCACCATCCACGTTTGCCGCTCGCCTGCGAACCCCGCCTTGAACGTGACGTTCAACGCCAGAGTAACCGTATTCCCGCTGGCTGTGAGCGTCGATGCACCGGCATCGAGTTTGCACTGGCTGTTTTCAATGCTTCCCGCCGCGCCGATCGTCGCCGAGGACGACCAGTTCAGCGTGCTGTCGCCGCGCCGATAGATCGTGCCGGTTGCCCGATCCAGGTGGAGATAGCAGGCATTGCTTCCATCCTGCGTCGAATTGATCAGCACTTCCATCCAACTCACATTGGCATAGCCCGCCGCGTCCGAGCCAAGGAAAGGAATGTCTGCGTCTGCCCGCTTCCGCCGGCCGGGCTTACCGAATCGGCCGTGGGCGCCTGGCCGCCAGGCAGGATCACCACCAGCGTACTGTTGGCGGAGCGTGTCAGCGTTCCGCTGGTCCCGTTCACGGTGATTCCATAGGTTCCGGCGGCTGTGCCAGCGTCCGTCCTGACGTTGAGGTTCGTCGAGCCCAACCCGCGCACCGTTGGCGGCGCAAAAAAGGAGGATCTGCCGTCCGGCAGGCCCGTCACCCCAAAGTTGACCACATCCGCAAAGCCGTTCAACGCCGCGACATTCGCCGGAATCGCCTCACTCCCCCCAGGATTCACCTCGCTCGGATCGGCCGGCAGCGCAACCGTAAAATCGCCCCTGGTGGAATTCACGTTCATCGTGATCGCCGTGGTATGCGCCAGATTGTCCGCGGTGCCGCTGAGGGAAAGATTGTATGTGCCTTGTGCTAGGTTGGGCGCGGCCGCCAGAGTCAGAATGCTCGAACCCGATCCGGTGATCTGCTGAGGCGAGAATGTCAACGTCGCCGGAAGGCGCCGCCGCCGCCCGCGTGACTGTGCGGTTGAATCCGCCGCTCGCCGTTACTGTTACTTGGCCGCCGTCGCAAGCGCAAAACCGCCATGCCGGCCGATCCAGGACCTCGTCCGGAACTCCCGCGATCTCCAGCGCTACCGCCAGACCCGCTCCCAGCGCGCTTCCCGCTTCTGGAACCACTTACTACCCACTCTGCTCTCCCTGCTCCTCTCCGTCGCCGTTCACCATCCCCCGGTCCTCTCGCCGCCCACGAACTCGCTTCCCATCTCCCGAACTTCCCGGCGGCAATCCCCTCCGCTTCTCGCCCACAAGCGGTCATTGGCAGCGTCCCGCGTCCCATCCGCGCCCGGGCGCCATCGCAATCACCACAACGAAACTCCCGGTTGCCGCGGCGGCAAAGCCCGCCGTAAGGGAGCGGAATGCGGCTCCCGCATAGTCCCCGCGTCCTCGCTCCGCCTGCCTGCCGCGGCCTGCCGCCGGCAAACTCTCAGCGGTTCAGTTCCGCCAGGCGTTTCTTCACGTACTCGTCGTATTCCTTCTGGAGTTCCGGCGAAAGCCCCGGCCCGCCGTACAATTCGCTCGCTTTGTACTTGCCCGTGAGGAACTTCTGCTTCGTCCACTCGTCGTGGATGTGCGTCCGGTCGGCCGTGTCCACAATCTCCTTCACCAGGTGCGGCGGAATGAAGATCACCCCTTCCCGGTCGCCCAGCACCACGTCGCCCGGCATCACCACCGCCTCGCCCACCTTGATGGGAATGTTGATGCCCACCACGTTGACCTCGGCCACCGCCGCCGGATGCGCCTTCTTGAAGTAGATCTGCGTCGGAAGTTCGTAGATCCCCTCCAGGTCGCGGATGGTCCCGTCAATAACGGCCCCGGTGCGCGTAAGCCCGGCGATGGCCGCCTGAAGATTATCGCCGCCGAAGTTGTGCCCCGCCGCGGCGCCCATCAGGTCGATGACAGGGACATCGTTCAACTGAAGCAGGTCGATCACCTTCTGGTTTTCCCCGCGCGGGCGGCCTTCCGCCTTGGCGTCCGCGGCCAGCACCTCGGCCAGGTCGGCGCGCACCGGAAGGTATTGCGCGGTCACGGCCCGGCCCACCAGTTTCTTGCCCGGGTGAAGCACCTGGAAATCCCAGCCGGCGAACTGGTGTTTATATCCCTTGCTTTGCAGGATCCCCCAGGCTTCTTCGAGCGAAAGTCCTTTTACTCGCTCCAGCATCCTATCGTCCACCTTCGGGCGTCCGTCGGGAAAACGGTCAAAGGGATTCTTTGCCGTGTAATGAATCATCTGCTCACGAGTGAGCCGGAAAACCTGCGCGGGCGCAGCAAGGCTACCGCACACCAGCAGTACAAGCAGGAAACGTATCATGTCACCTCCGTCAAGCCGTTGATCTTATCAAAAGCCGGTGCGCCGCCTCATGGTACGATTTCTTCTTCACTCATGCGCATCGAGCAGATCACCCTCACCCACGTTCGTGTACCCCTGCACGAACCGTTCCGTATCAGCAACGGCGAGGTGGCCGAAAAAGACGGCATCGTCGTTGCCGCGGTCAGCGACGGACTTACCGGCTACGGCGAATCGTCGCCAATGGCCGGAAGTTTTTATTCCTCCGATACGCCGGAAAGCTGCTGGCGGCAATTGAATGAGCATCTCGCACCCGCGATTCTCCGCCAGACATTCTCCTCACTCGATGACGCCTGCGAATGGATCAACCGGCAGCCCGGAAGCAACTTCGCCAAGGTCGGACTCGAGACGGCAATGTGGGACCTCGAGGCCCAGCGCCGCGGCATTCCACTGCACAAACTGCTCGGAGGCTCCCGCGATGCCGTCTCCTCGGGGCTTGCCGTGGGCCTGTACGATACCATTCCACAACTCCTGCGCGCCATTCAACGCTACGTCCCTGACGGCTACCGGCGCGTGAAGATCAAGATCGCGCCGAGTCACGATGTGGATCTGGTCGCCGCCGTGCGCGCCGAGTTCGGCCCCATCGCGCTGATGACCGATGCGAATGCCTCCTACGGCATCGGGCATCTGGATGTCTTTCGCAAACTCGATGAGTTCGGGCTCCTGATGTACGAACAGCCTCTGGCCGGCGCCGCCCTCGAGGATTGCGCGAAGTTGCAGCGCGCCGTGCGCACGCCGGTGTGTCTCGACGAAAGCCTCGAGACCATGGCCGACGTCGAGCGGGCGGCCGCGCTCGGCGCTTTCCGCATCGCGAACATCAAGATTCAGCGGGTGGGCGGATTCCGCAATGCGCTGCGAGTGTACGAATTGTGCCGCAAACTGGGCCTCTCCACCTGGGTCGGCACGATGCCCGAACTGGGCGTCGGCTGCGCGCAAGGCGCGGCGCTGGCCTCGCTCGAAGGTTGCGATTTCCCCACCGACGTGGAAGCGAGCGCGCGGTGGTTCCGCGACGACATTATCGAACCCTGGATCCAGGTCAAGGATGGAATGATCGCCATGCCCTCCGCGCCCGGGCTCGGCTATCAGGTCGATGAGGCCAAACTGACCCGCTATCAGGTGGCGGAGGCCGTGATCAGTTAGCTTTTTCTACAAGCAAACGCCAGTTCCGGGGGAAAGCTCGAAAAAAACAGGAGAAAGGGCCTATAATCAGACCAGGTGAATGATGTCCTCAAGCGACCGGCAGGTCGTTGCGCTTAAGGCGCGATGCCGCGCGGTTACTGCTCGGAAAGGAATCCGTCATCATGCCCTCTCATGTTCATTCTTACGGGGTTCTCAGCGAAAGCGATGATCCCCTCGTGGATCTCGCCCTCGATCTTCAATGGGCGTGGAACCACTCCTCGGACGAAATCTGGGGCCTCATCGATCCCCAACTTTGGGCCACAACCCATAACCCCTGGTTCGTACTGCAAACCGAGTCGCGCACCCGCCTCGAGGCGATCGCGGCCGACCCCGTCTTCCAGGAACACTTGCAGACAACCCTTCGGCGGCGGCGAAATATATACGAATCCCCCACCTGGTTCGCTACCGCCTATCCCAACTCGCCTCTCACCTCGGTCGCCTACTTCTCCATGGAGTACGCCCTCAGCGAAGCCCTGCCGGTCTATTCCGGCGGACTCGGCAACGTCGCCGGCGATCAACTCAAATCCGCAAGCGACCTCGGCGTGCCGGTGATTGCCATCGGCCTGTTGTACCAGCGCGGATACTTCCGCCAGGTGGTCGATTCCGACGGCAATCAGCGGGCACTCTACCCCTATAACGATCCGACGCAATTGCCCGTCAGCCCCGTGAGGAACGAATCGGGGGAGTGGGTGAGGGTGACCGTAAGGTTCCCCTCGGGAATGCTCATTCTGCGCGCGTGGCAGGTGCGCGTGGGCCGCGTGAAGCTGTATCTGCTCGATAGCAATGATCCCGCCAATACGCCGGCGACGCGCGGCATCACCAGTGAGTTGTATGGCGCGGGACTCGAACTCCGTCTGCAACAGGAGATCGCGCTCGGCATCGGCGGCTGGCGTCTGCTCGAAGCCATTGGATTGCAGCCGGAAGTCTGTCATCTCAATGAAGGGCATGCCGCCTTCGCCGTCCTGCAAAGGGCCGCTGCCTTTCGGGCCGCCACCGGGCAGCCGTTTGATGTCTCCCTGGCCGCCACCCGGGTGGGTAACCTGTTTACGACACACACCCCTGTCCCGGCGGGGTTTGACAGCTTCCCCCCCGATCTCATGCGCTATTACTTCTCCCAATACGCGGAAGAGAGACTGGGAATCCCCTTCCATGAGATGCTGCGCCTGGGCCAGAACGGCAGCCCGGATTTCAACATGGCCCACCTGGCAATCCGCGGCAGCGGAGCCGTCAATGGTGTCAGCCGCCTGCACGGCGCGGTGAGCCGGGCTCTGTTCCAACCCCTGTTTCCGCGCTGGCCCAAGGAAGAGGTCCCCATTCAATACGTGACAAACGGGGTCCACGTGCCGACATGGGACTCGCAGGGCGCCGATGAACTCTGGACCAATATCTGCGGCCGCGGCCGCTGGCGCGGCAAGCTGGAAAATCTCACGGAAAACTTCTGTGCCACCACCGACGAACAGATCTGGCGGATGCGTGGCGCCGCGCGCGCCGATCTGGTTCGCGAGGTGCGGCGCCGGCACACTCCCGACATGGGGGCGGGCGCGCTCCGTCCACATTCGCTCCTCGACCCCAACGTTCTTACGCTCGGCTTTGCGCGCCGGTTCGCCACCTATAAGCGGCCCACCTTGCTGCTCCACGATCCCGACCGCCTGGCGCGCATTCTGTCCAACCCCAACCGCCCCGTGCAGCTTGTGGTGGCTGGCAAAGCGCATCCAAGCGACGGCACCGGACAGGCGCTGCTGCGGGAGTGGATCCATTTCATGGCCCGTCCCGACATCCAGGGGCGTGCCGTCTTTCTCGAGGATTACGACCTCGACCTGGCGCAGCACCTCGTGCAGGGCGTCGATGTGTGGATCAACACCCCGCGGCGTCCCTGGGAGGCCTGCGGCACCAGCGGCATGAAGATCCTCGTCAATGGCGGATTGAATCTCTCGGAACTCGACGGCTGGTGGGCTGAAGCCTATACTCCCGAGGTCGGGTGGGCGCTCGGAGACGGCAGGGAGCACGGCGATGATCCCGCCTGGGACGCCGCCGAAGCCGCGCGCCTCTACGAGATCCTGGAACAGGAAGTTGTTCCCTTGTTTTATGAGCGCGATTGGAGCGGCGTACCCTCCGCCTGGATTGCCAGGATTCGCCAGAGCATGGCGCGGCTGACGCCGCGGTTTTCTTCCAATCGCAGCGTTCGTGAGTATACGGAGACCTACTATCTCAAGGCAGCCGAAGGCTACCGCAAACGCTCGGCCGAAAACGGCGCCCTCGGGCAGGAAATTGTCAAATGGCGTAAGAATCTGGATCTGTATTGGGAGGAGATCCGGCTTGCGAAGATGGAGGTGGATTCCACGGACTCCTCCCACCGATTCCGCCTCCACATTTACATTCCGGAGATTCCCGCCGGTTCGGTGCGAGTGGAACTCTACGCCGATCCCTACAAGCCCGGCGATGAGCCGTTCCGTCGGGTCATGGAGCCATGCCACGAACTGCCCGGAGTGACTGGGGGATTCTGCTTCGCGGCAGAGGTCCCCAACTCACGGCCCGTCGAGCATTACACCGCGCGCGTGATCGCCCATCATCCGGAAGCTTCGGTTCCCCTCGAGGCGGCCCATATCGTCTGGCTTTCCGCTCAGAGTTAGGGACTCGAGTCTAGCGCACGGCGACGATCGAGATCTCCTCGAGTTGGGGGTATTGGCCGTTTGCCGCCCGCTTCCGCTCGACGGGGGCCTTGGGTGAAATGGTAGTCCGCGCCGGAGGCGCATCGGGTGGGAAGT
>JADLBG010000349.1 GCA_020847895.1 Bryobacterales bacterium | reverse complement strand
CCTTGGCCAGCTTCTCGTCGCGGTCGTACTTCAGCTTCGCCTGCACGTAGTCGCTCTGCAACTGCGCCGCCTTGGCTTTTTCGTCCAGATCGGAGCTTTCCAACTTCACCTGAAGATCCTTGAGGTTAGCCTCGGCTATCTTCACCTGCCATTCCATGTCGAGCATTGCAAGCTGGAGTTCCGGGTTGCTCAATTCCATGATGACGCTGTTGCTGGTCACCTTCGCCCCGGGCCGCAGAATCAGCTTTTCCACCCGGCCGTCGGTGACCGCCGGAATCCACAAAATTTCTTCCGGAACCAGTGTCCCCAAGCCGCGCCGGTCAATCAGCATCGGGCCCCGTTTCACTTTATCCGGCCAGATCGAGGCGCGCTCCACCGGCGGAGCCGCGGGCTTCAGTTGACGCAAACCCCACGTGATCAGCGGAATGGCAATGAACAATATGAGTGCCGCTATCGACCGCTTGATGATCTTGTTTCGCCGTGCGCCTTTGCGCGGAACGTCCATATAATTTTCAGTCCTTTAAGTCCGATGGCCCACCTGCCACGGGGCAACTCGGATGCCATCGGCCGCTTTCCTCTAACCTATTGGCCTGTCAATCGGATGGCTTCTCCATTCCCTTGCCGCGCACCGACCCTGTGTCCGGTTCTGGGACGCCCCTGTACGGAAACGTGAAGCTCACCGGTTTCGCATCAGGGGAAACACGAACATCTGCCCGGCGCGCGAAATCGCCGCATCCTTGAGAGCGGCTGCCCGCGCTTCAATCCGCCCCAGATCCCCGCCCGGGAACCCGCTCGGCATCGCGTTCTTCACCTTGCCGTCCTTATCCACCACAAACTGCCGCTGCACGCGGTTGTCCTTCAGTTCCCGGTAATAGAACAGCCCGCCCTCATGAAAGTAGTAGCGGTGATGCAGGGGGCTGCCGTCTTCCGGTTGTTCATCCACCAGTTGGATATTCGACTGTTGGAAGTAAGCGGTGAAGGGCGATTCCGGACCTTGCGGCGTTGCCTGGAACCGTCCGGGAACCTGCCGCAGTGATTTCAGGTTCGCCTCGATGGAAAGCAGCAAACCCTCCGTCGCGGGCTTGTGCTCACAACCGGAGCAGAGAAGCAGAACAGGGATAACAAACAGCGGGAATCGCAACATCTCTATTCTTGATGATACGATGAGCCGCCGCGCGCCCCCGCCGGGAAAACAAAACCGGCGTTACGCGGCTGATCCGCGCAACGCCGGCTTTGCTTCAACTCTATGAGCCCGGAACCCAGCTAGTTGGCTGCCGACACGCTGTCGATGGTAACCGTGTCGCCTGCCAGCTTGCCGTTGACCGTGACCTTCTGCCCCAGGTGATCCATTACCTTGTCCTTCGACCCAGCGTCCACCTTCAGCACTTTGTCACCAACTACGAGAACAGGTGCGGCGCCCTTGCCTTTTATGCAGCCGGTAACGCACTTGATCGCACCCGCGGAGCCGTCGGCGTGTTTGGCGCCGCAGCCCGAATCAGAGATGTACCCAGTCCAGGATGCCGCAAATGCGGACATCGCGAACAGAGAGAGCATGGCAATCTTCTTCATGTTTAGCATCCTCCTAACATCGATTGGCCACGAACGCCAATGCGGATAGAACTGTATTGAATCATAGGACATCCCCCGCCCAGGGTGCAACCGTCCCTGCCGTCCCCCGTCCTGGTGTGCGTTGATCTTTACCGGGCGCCGGTGTACAGCAGCGCAATCCCCGACAGGATCATCCCCAGCCCCAGAAACTTCCCACGGGTGAACGCTTCTCCAAAGAACAGCCGCGACCACAGCAGCGTCCACACATATCCCAGCGACACCATGGGGTAGAGAACCGACAGTTCCCCCTGCCGCACACCCAATATGAAGAAGTAGGAAGACAGCAGAAAGAACACCACTCCGGCGGCGAGATGGTAGTTGAAAACCAGGCTTCGCCAGCCTCTGCGCAACCGCCCCGCTCCGGCCTTCAACAACACAGCCCCGAAGCTTCCGATAAAGGACGCAAGCAACACCAGCAGCATCGAGGAAACGGGCGTCTTCATCCTCGGCTCTTCCTGCCGCCCGCGCCCAGCACACCCACTCCGCCTACGATCGCGGCAATGCCAATCATCTTGTTCACGGTGATCGCCTCGCCGAACAAAACACTCGAAAGGATGGTCACCCAGACGAACGTCAACGAAATCACCGGATAGAGAATCGACAACTCGCCATCCCGCAGAGCCAGCACCAGAAGCACCGTGCTCATCCCATAGAGGCTGTAGCCCGCAAGCAGATGAACATTGCGCAGCATCTCGAGCGCCTCCGCCCCATGCAGGTTGCCCGCTCCCGTCTTGATCAGAATCTGCGCCGCCGCCCCCAAAATGGTGCACCCGAACACCAGCGCGATGGACTGCGCCTTGCTGAAGCGGAAGGAGGGGTTCGTCTGTTCAACGGCGGCGGTCTGCTCCATGGATTCTTCGAGGTTTCCAGTAACTTCTATTTGTCGGTCAACGCGGCAACACCGGGCAGTTCTATCCCTGAAAGGAACTCGAGTGAAGCGCCGCCGCCCGTCGAAATGTGCGAGATCTTGTCCGCTACACCCGCCGCCTTGATGGCTTTTTCGGAATCTCCGCCGCCCACCACGCTGAGCACGTCCGAATCCGCCACCACCTTCGCGATCGCCACCGTGCCCTTGTCAAACGGCGGCTTTTCAAAAACGCCCATCGGCCCGTTCCAGATCACGCTTCCCGACGCCGAGATAATGCTCGCAAACCGGGCCACGGTCTGTTCGCCGATGTCGAGGCCCATCATGCCATCGGGAATCGTGGTCGCGGTCTTACAATCGGCGCCTTCCTTCAACTCGGCCGCCACCACGTGGTCCACCGGAAGCATCAACTTATCTCCGGCTTCCGCCATCAGCTTGTTGGCCAGGTCCAGTTTGTCGTTCTCCACCAGCGAGTTCCCCACCGGCTCTCCCTTTGCCTTGAGGAATGTGTAAGCCATGGCGCCGCCGATCAGAAGCTTGTCCACGAACTTCATCAGGTTCTGGATCACATCGATTTTGTCCGACACCTTGGCCCCGCCGAGGATGGCCACGCACGGCCGGGGCGGGTTCTTCGTCACCTTGGTCAGGTACTCGAGTTCCTTGTCCATCAGCAGTCCCGCCGCCGCCCGCGGCATGAATTGGATCATCCCCACCGTCGAGGCGTGCGCGCGATGCGCCGAGCCGAACGCGTCATTCACATACACGTCCGCGAGCGAAGCCAGCTTCTTCGAAAACCCCGCATCATTCTTCTCTTCTTCGGCGTGAAACCGCAGGTTCTCGAGCAGCAGAATCTCTCCCGGGGCCGGCTTCATCGCCGCCACTTCCGAACCAATGCAATCGGGCGCCATCTTCACGGGCCTTTGCAGAATGTCCGACAGCCTGACAGCGCACGGCTTGAGGCTCATTTCCGGGTTCGGTTTCCCCTTCGGCCGGCCGAGGTGAGAGGCGAGAATCACTCCCGCGCCCTGCTCCAACGCGTATTGGATTGTGGGTACCGAAGCGCGGATGCGCTTGTCGGAGGTAATCTCCTGACCGCCCGCGGCCAGTGGAACGTTGAAGTCCACGCGGATGAAGACAGTCTTCCCCTGCAGCTCAAGATCACGTATGGATAATTTCATAGAAGTTCTTCTAAAACTTCGATTTTAGCAACTCGTGGAAGATCTTCAGGCCCGTCTGAAATTCCGAGACCGGGATCCGCTCGGCGTCGCTGTGCATCGTCGCCACGATGGACGCATCCACCACCATTGGAGCCAGTCCATACGCGATCACGCCTTTCTTCCTCAACTCCACCGAATCGGTCCCGTACGGAATCAGAATCGGGGTCACCAGGGCTTCCGGATGATACTTCAGAATCGCCGCCCGCAGCGCCGCGAACAAAGGCGTATCCATCCTGCTGACGCCCGGGTCGGCCGGGTCGCTCAGTTGTTCAATGGCCACCCGCGGATCATTGATGCGCGCCTTCATTTCGGAAACAAACTCGGCGGCGTTCACCCCCGGCAGCAAACGGCAGTCGAGCGTCGCCTCGCTCGTCGAGGGGATCACGTTCGCCCGCGGCGGCGATCCCACGCCCGCCGAAAGCGTCGTCAGCGAAATCGTGT
>JADLBG010000348.1 GCA_020847895.1 Bryobacterales bacterium | reverse complement strand
CGCAGTTTCCTGCGCTGGTTCGACACCGGCGTGTTTGCCCGTCCGCCCAAGGGCAGCATGGGGAATGCGCCGAAGGATGTCTTCCGGCTGCCGGGAATCAACAACTGGGACATCTCGCTGTTCAAGAACTTCCTGATTGTGAGCGAGCCGCGCAACCTGCAATTCCGCTGGGAGATGTACAATGCATTCAACCATACGCAGTTCCAGAGCGTGGACTCGACGGCGCGATTTGACGCGCAGGGCAACCAGGTGAACGCGCGATTCGGCCAGGTGACGGCGGCGCGGGCGGCGCGCGTCATTCAACTATCGCTGCGTTTCAGCTTCTGATGCATGGCGGTTTTGTAGACGGGCAGCGCCGCGAAGGAGGTCCCATAGTGAAACGATGCACCGTCGTGGCGCTCTTGGCCGCGTGCATGCTCGCGGGCGGCGGTTGCGCGCGCTCCACGAAGCCGCTCGCCGCCGGCCTCACCGTTCCTGACTGGAAGGACGTGCCTCCCCAGCCCGGCGAAGACCGCTGGAAGTTCACCGAAGATCTGAAGTCCCCCATGTGGACGCGGCATGCGTGGGGCGTGGCGCGTCCGGAAGCGAAGGATGCGAACTTATCCGGCGGAGTGCGCCTGGCCGCCGGTTTTGCGGACCCGAACAAGCGGCTGGACACCGCCTACGAGGACCTGCGGCGGTTCCTGGCGGCCGGTGGAGTTCCTGAAACGGGCGGCTACACGATTGAGACGGCGCACGCCCCGGAGCTGGGGAGCGAGGCTTTCCGGGTCGAGACCGGGAAGACTTCCTGCCGTATTTCCGCTGCCGATCCGGAAGGTATCCGGCGCGGGATCTTCTATATCGAGGACGAAATGCTGCGCCGTCAGGGAGCCTTCCTGGCGAGTGGCAGCGTCGAGCGGCGCCCGGTGGTTCGGCGGCGCATTTCGCGCTGCTTTTTCGGCCCCATCAAGCGGCCGCCGAAGATGCGCGACGAACTCATGGACGATGTGGACTACTACCCCGAGCAGTACCTCAACCGGCTGGCGCACGAGGGGGTGAACGGGTTGTGGCTGACCATCGAGTTCCAGGATCTGGTTTCCACCGCGTTCACTCCCGAAGCCGGGCGGGACGCGGAAAAGAGACTGGCTAAGCTGCGGCGCACGGTAGCCGCCTGCCTGCGCTACGGCATCCGCACCTATATCTTTTCCATCGAGCCTCGCGCCTGGGAGGCGAACAGCCCGGTATTGAAGCGGAACCCCGAGTTGGGCGGCGCCAGGACCCGCGACGGAAAGCTCACATATTTCTGTCCCCAGTCTGAGAATTCGCGCAAGTATCTCTATGAATCGGTGAACACGATTTTCAAATCTGTTCCCGAACTCGGAGGGCTCATCAACATCTCGCATGGGGAGCGCCCCACCACCTGCCTGAGCGCGCTTTCCTCGGTGGGCGAAGGCCGCATCGACTGCCCGCGATGTTCCCGCAAGCAGCCCTGGGAGATTCTGCACGCTTCGCTTTCCGCGATGGAGCAGGGAATGCACGCCGCCGCGCCCGAAGCGGAGTTGATCAGTTGGCTGTACATGCCGCAAGCGCGAGGTCCGGTGCGCGAAGACCTCGCTGATTGGGTTTATGAAGTCCCGGCGCACACCCCGAAGGGCGTCATCCTGCAATTCAATTTTGAATCGGGAGTGAAGCGCACCGAGTTCGGCCGCGAGTTCGTAGGCGGGGATTACTGGCTCTCGACGCCGGGGCCGAGCGGCCGCTTCGAGCGGGTGGCCGAGATCGCCCGGGAGAAGCACACGCCCGTTTCGGCCAAGATTCAGACCGGCGTTTCGCACGAAGTGGCCAGCGTCCCCTACGTGCCCGTGCCCTCGCTGCTTTACCGCAAATTCGCGGCCATGCGCCGTCTGGGCGTGTCGCACACCATGCTGTGCTGGTATTTCGGCAACTATCCGGGGCTGATGAACAAGGCGGCCGGAGAGCTGTCTTTCGAGCCTTTTCCGGAAGACGAGGATGCGTTTCTGAACCGGCTGGCTTCTCTTTATTGGGGCCGCGAGGATGCCCCCACCGTCGTGAAGGCATGGAAGGATTTCGCGGACGGGTATCAGCACTATCCACTCACCAACCTGTTTCAGTATTACGGCCCGATGCACGACGGCCCGGTGTGGCCCCTGCTGCTGAAGCCCGCCGACGCGCCGTTGACGCCCACCTGGCTGTTGGGTTCGACGGTCACACGTAAGCCCTGGCCCCCTAGCGGAGACCGGGTCGGCGAAAGCTTTAAGGAACTCTTCACCCTGGACGAGGTGGTGGAGTTATCCAGGCGCATGACCACCTCCTGGGATCGGGGCATGCAGGCGCTCGGCGCGCTCGAGCCGCGCTACGCGAACCAGCCCGAGCGTTTGCTCGACATCGGCGTGGCGCGCGCCCTCGGAATTCAGTTCCGCGGCGGTTACAACATTCTGCGCTTTTATCAACTGCGGGAACAAATGGTGCGCGCCGATGGCCCCGGGCGGCTCGATATGCTCCGGCAATTGAGTGGAATTGTGCGCGAGGAACTGGAGCAGGATAAAGTGCTGCTCGCTTTGTGCGAGCGGGATTCGCGCCTGGGCTTCCACTCCGAGGCGGAGGGCTACAAGTATTTCCCGGAGAAGATCCGCTGGCGCATGCGGCAACTCGAGAGCGTGCTCGCGGACGACGTGCCGGCGGTCGAGAAGCAGATTCGCGCCAACCAGCCGCTGTTTCCCGCATACACGGGCCGGAATCCCGAGGGACCCGTGGCCCGCGCGGTTTCCTCCACCGAAACGCTGTGGACGGACTCCAAATTCACGCCGCCTCCGGGGTTGCAGTGGCAGAACTACACACAGGGGAGGACGGAAGCCCGCTGGGGAGCGAGCTACGATGCCGCCAACCTGTACGTGGCGATTTCCGGAGCCGCGCCGATTGCCAGCGTGCTGGTGAAACTCGAGCCGCGCCGCCTCTGGCCGTGCAAGCAACTCGTTTTCATTCCGGGGGCGGAAGTCATGGCGGAGCGGCCGGACTACGTTGCGCCGCAGACCGTCGAGGGACGCGTGTTCGCCGAATCAGGCGGACGGAACGTGGTGGTGCGCATCCCGCTCGATCGGGCGGGGCTGGATATGCGGCGGCCGCACCCGGTCCGGCTGAACCTGCTGGTGCGGTATACAGACGGCGGCCGCAGCCTGTGGCTGCCCGAGCACCCGCTGGTTCCCCGTCTCGCCCTGGGGACCGATAACCCGGCCGATCTGGGCTGGTTGCTGTTGGAGCCTCGCACGAAAGAGTAACGCCGGGGGTGCCGGCCCGGTCCGTAAGCAAGATTTGGGATGCTCTTTACCACAATGGGTAACCCAATGGCGGCAATGTTGGCCCGCTGAAGGTGCTGGCGTGCCGACGCCCGTTTTGGATGGCCGCCGCCGTCGTGGAGGTCAGTTTCTTGGCAGGGTGGGATCGCCTGATGTTCTACGCATCATCTCCCGTCGGAGCCAGTCTGCCGCCCACACGTCGTCTGCAAACGGATTATCAGCACCGCAATCGGGACACCGGAAGATGTGGACTCCCACGAGAGTCCTCCGGACCAGTTCTCTCCTGATCAATAGCGACGCTGGCGAGGCACTGCCGCAGCGGATACACACATTTACCCATGTCTCAGTATCGATCGGTCCTTGGATTCTGCCGAAGTAGAAGGCCCATCCGTAAACACTCATGCGAGTATTGAGGTACCGGTCCAGTCGTCGAAAGAGCCACGCGTAGAAGAATAGCGACCACTCATACCCGCCACCGAACAAGAGCAAGCGACGGGGTAGCAGGCGAAGGCTATTTCCGCGATTTAAAAATGAGAGTGACGAGCAAAGCACTTTGGTAGCAACGTGGCGAAATCCAGTTGCTTCTTCAATGGCGGACGCCGTCTTCCATGCTGAAGTAAATGAGTTGACATGTCCTCCCCCCCGGGCGAGCCATCGATAAAGTCTGTCGGTAAGGGTTGTTGCGTCAGGCACAGCGACAAATAGAGCACCATTGGGATGAGTAACCCGCCGTATTTCACGCAAGACACAGCCGAGGTTGTCGAAGTGCTCTAAGCTATGGTTGGCTATTACAGCATCGAAGGTTCGATCACGAAACGGAAGCCTTGCCGCATCCGCTTGCGCGAATCGCCCAAAGTCTGCCAAGTCCCTTGGCGCCTCACGGTCCATTCGCACTACAGCGGCCAAGGTAGCTGTTTCGGCAAAGCTTCCCAGGGCACACCCAAGGTCGAGAATAAGGGCGCCTGCGGGCAAGGTTCTCAAGATTTCATGCATTGCCAACCCGTCCTAAACTTGCATTTCAGACGACGGGGACCAGTACAATACAAACACACTGAACGACAGCCATTTGTGAACATTCAGCGCAGAGGCTTCCTTTGTCGGTGCGTCGTTTCAAGTGATCGCGTCTCTTCCAGGGACCAACCTACTTGCCACCTTACCATTGCTTGAGCGACGGCTGCCCCGCCGCCTCCTGCTCCTTATACTGCAACTGGTAGAGCTTGTAATAGATACCCCGTTGCGAGAGCAGTTCCTGATGGGTCCCCTGCTCGCGCAGCGCTCCCTTGTGCATCACTAAAATGCGCGTGGCTTTCTGAATCGTCGATAGCCGGTGCGCGATCACCAGACTGGTCCGGCCCTCCACCAGCCGCTCCAGGGCTTCGCGGATACGAATCTCCGTGTCCGTGTCCACGCTCGAAGTGGCCTCGTCGAGAATGAGAAACAACGGATCGTGGGCGAGAGCGCGCGCGAAGTTGACAAGCTGCTTTTGCCCGGTCGACAAGCCCGCCCCGCGCTCCTGGACTTCGTGACGCAGCCCGCTCGGCAGGCTGTCCACAAAATCGGCGAGATTCACCTGCTCCACCGCTT
>JADLBG010000347.1 GCA_020847895.1 Bryobacterales bacterium | reverse complement strand
GCGGAGCGGTGCAGCTTGCTTTTTGTCAGAAAATAACCGGAGGCGCGTTCCAGCGTTTTGGCGCGGGCGGCTCTCCGCTTCGTACCACGTTTGACTCTCGGCACGTTTCTCTCCTTACTTGTTTCTTAGAATCACAGGCCGGAGGCCTTTGGCGGGCATGGACGGGCACGTGCCGTGCGCCGTTCGCACCGCCGCGATACTTCCCTTAGGAATAAGGGAGCATCACCTTCACTTTCGGTTGATCGGCCGGGTCCATGACCACGCCTTGCGCCAGGCGGCGCTTGCGGGCCGAACCTTTAGAGGTCAGGATGTGCCGGGCAAACGAATGACGGCGAGTCAGTTTGCCGCTCCCGGTCACCTTGAACCGTTTGGCCGCACCTTTGTGTGTTTTCATTTTCGGCATCGGACTTCCCTTTGCTTTGGATGGGGTGAATGCGGACTTCACTTAGTGTAGCATTGCCGGAGGCTCTTGCGCGAAACCTCAGTTTCCTTTGATAAGGTTCGTCCCTTCCGGTGGTCTCGCAGCGGAAGAATTTCGGCAAGCTCAAGCCGCATCAGATCGTCAAGAACGGCCCAACCCACCAGCACCAATCTACACCGCGACCTCTGAAAGAAGGGAGGTTCGAAGCCACACTCAACAGGACCTTTCAGAAACTACGGGCATCGAACTCAGGAAGCAGTAGAAAACACAAGGGAAGCAGCGGACCAGGGAATAAACCTGCACAGTGCCTTTGCAGGCTGTACGATAGCAGGGTCATGCTTTCTGTATTCTGCTCGCCTTGCCGCTACACGCAGGGGCGCCGCGCCACGGAACAACTGGGCGCGGAGATGTCGCGCCTCGGCCTGCCCGGGCCGGTGCTCATTGTGGCGGGCAGATCCGCGCGGCGTCTTCTCGATGAGGTCTGGCGCCTGACCTTGGGAGACTCCGGCTATGCATATGCGGTGCATGACTTCGGGGGAGAATGCTCGCCGGCGGAGATTGACCGGATCGCCGCCGCGGCAAGGGAAAAGGGCTCGGGCACGATTGTGGGGGCGGGTGGAGGGAAGGTGCTGGATGCGGCGCGGGCAGTGGCGGCGGAATTGCACTTGCCTGTGGCGAATTGCCCCACGGTGGCCTCGAGCGATGCGCCCTGTAGCGCGCTTTCGGTGATCTACACGGAGGAGGGAATCTTTCAGGAGTACCGCTTCTACCGCAGGAATCCCGACCTTGTGCTGGTGGATACGAGCGTGGTGGCGCAGGGGCCGCCGCGGCTGCTTGCCGCCGGGATGGGGGACGCGCTCGCCACGTGGTTCGAGGCAAAGACCTGCGCCGCCGGCTATGTGCGCAACATGCGGGGCGGCGGATCGACGCGCAGCGCGCTGGCGCTGGCGGAGTTGTGCTACCGGACGCTGCTCGAGGATGGCAAAGCTGCCCTGCGAGCGGTGGAGCAGAAGGTGGTGACGCCCTCGCTCGAACGGATTGTCGAGGCCAATACGCTGCTGAGCGGGCTGGGGTTTGAATCTTCGGGTCTCGCCGCCGCTCATGCGATTCATAACGGGTTGACGGCCGCGCCGCCCACGCGAGGTTATTTTCACGGAGAAAAAGTGGCGTTCGGGACGCTGGCGCAGTTGGCGCTGGAGGGCGCCTCCAAGGCGCAGGTGCGCGAAGTGTTGGCGTTCTCGACCGAAGTGGGGCTACCGGTGACGCTGGGCGAGATCGGCTGCGGCGCTCTCGGAGACGAATTGCTGGCGCAGGTTTCCGCAAGGGCAACGGCGGCCGGGGAAACCATTCACAATGAGCCATTCGATGTCACGGCGGACATGGCGGCGGACGCGATTCTGGCGGCGGATGCGGAGGGCCGGGCCTGGCTTCAGAGCAGCGTGCCGCCCAAAACCAGGTGAGCGACCGTGAAGTAGATGACAAGCCCCGTGACGTCCACCATGGTTGCGACGAACGGGGCGGAAGCGCTGGCGGGGTCCATCCCGGCGCGGCGCAGCACAAAGGGAAGCATCGATCCGGCCAGCGTGCCGAACATCACCACGCCCACCAGGCTGAAGGCTACGGTAAGGGCCACCAGCAGGTAATGATCGCCATAGGAGTGAAAGACGCCTTGCCAGATCAGAATGCGAAAAAACCCGATGATTGCCAGGACGCTGCCCAGCGCGACTCCGCTGAAGACCTCTCTCCGCGCCACGCGCCACCAATCGCGCAGGGTCACTTCCCCCAATGCGATCGAGCGGATGATCAGAGTTGAAGCCTGTGATCCGGAATTGCCGCCGCTGCTGATGATGAGCGGGATGAAGACCGCGAGAACCACCGCTTTCGAAATCTCCGCCTCGTAGCGGCTCATGGCGGTGGCCGTCAGCATCTCGCCGAGGAACAGCGCGGCAAGCCATCCGGCGCGTTTGCGCACCATTTCCCAGAAACCGGTGTCGAGGTAGGGGCCTTCGAGAGCCTGCATACCGCCGATCTTCTGGATATCTTCGGTGGCCTCTTCCTGAACGACGTCCACGATGTCGTCCACGGTGACGATGCCCTTCATGACGCCGCCGGGATCGACGACGGGGATGGCGGCCAGGGCATGGGCGCTAAACACTCGAGCCACCTCCTCCTGGTCGGTGTTCTCTTTCACGGCCACGACATCGCTCTTCATCACTTCGTCGATCCGGGCGCGGCCGCTGGCGGTGAAAAGGTCGCGGAAGGAAACGACGCCGAGCAACTTCTGGTCATGAGCGAGGACGTAGGCATAATAGACGGTTTCCATGTTCCGGCCTTGAAGCCGGAGGTAGGCAATCGCCTCGTCCACGGTCATATCCGGGCGCAGGCGGGCGAAACGGGGATTCATCAGGCCGCCGGCGTCATCTTCGGCGTAGGCAAGCAGCGCCAGCACTTCCACCCGGGACTTGTCGTCCAGCAGGGCCAGGAGGCCGTCTTTTGTCTCCTGCGGGGATTCCTGGATGAGGTCGGCGGAGTCGTCGGGCGGAAGAACGCGCAGGTAGGTGCGCCGTTCATGTGCGGGCATCATCAGGAGGAGTTCAGACTGTTCGGGCGCAGTCAAATCGAGAAACAACTCCTCGCGCCGGTCGCGGGTGAGACTTCGGAAAGCCTGCATGCGGCCGTTCTCGGAGAGGTGCGGCCAGGCAGCGACAATTTCCGAAACGAAGGCCCGGGGACTATCCGTCATCTCTGTCATTTTCGCCCACGGGCGCCCTCCGGCGGGCGGTATGGCAGAGATTTTTTTCGCTACACGGAGGCGAGCGCCGCCTGTTGCATCGCCTTGGCGTAGCCCACGTTGAAGGCATAGGCCGCGTAGCCTCCCCCGCCCGGGTAGACCGTGTGGAATGCGGGGTGTTCGAGATCGTAATCGATTGCCCGGGGGTGCTCGGGATAGATGGTGCGGGTATATTTGTTGCGCACCAACTCCTTCATTACGCCGAACATATCCACCTGACCCTCGTCGATGAAAACCTCCTCGTATCTTTCGTACGGCTTCTCGACGCGCACGTTGCGGAAGTGTACGTGGTTGATGCGGTCCCGGGAGGCGAAATAACGGCAAACTGCCACCGGATCCTCTCCCATCTCGCGCGTGACGCCGCAATCGAACGTGATGCCGTTGGCGGGGCTATTGACGATTCCAATCAGCTTTTTCCAGCCGGCGAGGGTTCCCATGATCTGGCCGGAGCCGCGGCTGAGGGGCGCGGGAGGATCGTTCGGGTGCAGAGCCATGCGGACTCCGGCTTCCTCGGCCACAGGGATGACAGCCTTCAGGAAATAGGTGATGTTCGCCCACATTTCCTCCAGATTGTGAACGCCTTCCTGCTCGAGCGGAGGAAGGTTCTTCATGCGGTCATAATCGAAACCGGTGTACCCGGAACCGGCTCTGCCTTTGGCCCCGTAATAGCCCTCCACGGCGCGGTGCGCGTAAAAGTTGTGCTCCACCACCGCCAGGCCGGCCTTGCCCGCCGCGCGCAGCGATTGGCGGACTTTGTCGATCTCCTCGTCGCGGCCGGGCTTTCCGTAGAGCGTGTTGGGATACCCGCCGATCATCATGTTGTAGAGGGTGATCCCTCCCGCTT
>JADLBG010000346.1 GCA_020847895.1 Bryobacterales bacterium | reverse complement strand
CCTCCCCCTGTGTGAACCCTAAGACCCGAAGCGACGCCATTTCATTCCCTCTTTCCGATAAGGCAATCCGAGCGCCATTGTAGACCATACCGAAGGAAATAATGCCGGCAAAGACGATCAGGATGTTGGTGGTAATCGTGAAACTCCGGGCGATGATGTCGCGGAACGTCCGCAGCATGGCATCCCGAATCGCCACGGCGCTCACCGCCGGGGTTCGCTTCAACCGGGAATACAACCGCGGCACCGCGGAAGAATCCACTTCCAGCCATGCGCCGGAAACCGACTCTCCCTCCCGCATCACGCGGTGGATCGCCTCGAGGCTCATATAAGCAGAGGCGCCCAGCAGTTCGTCCGTGACCCCGGCCATCACAATCCGCTGCACGGGCCGCTTCCCTTCGAGCACTTCCACCGTCAGCGCCTCCCCGGCCGATACCCCCAAGTCCCTGGCCAGTCTCTCCGTCAGCAGAATCCCCTCCTCCGGTAAGCGCACCGGCCGCATCTCCTCATTGATGATCCCGCGCAACCGCGAGCCGGGCTCCATGGCGAGAATTGCGCTGCGCTTCGAACGGCGCCCGAATCGCAGCCTTACGGGAACAGCCCGGAACGGCTCGGCATAAAGCACACCAGGAAGCCGCGCCACTTCGAACCGGGCGCCGCCGGACTTGGCTTCGTGGAAGTAGATGGTCACGTCCGCCCGCTCCGCCACCTCGAATTGCACCCGCATCAGATATTCGAAGGCATCGTAAAAATAGAAGCCCACCACCATCAGCCCGGCGGCTGTTGCGATGCCGAGCACGGAAAGTGCCGCTTTGCCCCGGCGCCGGTTCAGATTCCGGATAATCATGCGTCCCGAGAACGAAAAGAGCCGCATGACGCCGGTATGCTCCAACACTCCCGCGTGGAACAGCGCCGGTGATTCGGGCCGCATTGCCTCGGCGGGAGGCAGCACCATCGCGCCGCGCACCGCCAGCAAGGCTCCCAGGGCCGCCGCGGCGAAGCTGATGACGACGGCCGTCAGCACCAGCCCAAACCCTGCCTCATAGCGCAGCACGGGAAAGCGGTAAAACTGCTGATAGAGTTTTGTAGTCCACGAGCCAAAGTACAGTCCACCCGCGACGCCCAGCAGGACGCCACCCGAAACCGCCAGCAGCGACAGTTTCAGATAGTGCGCTCCGATTGCGCCGCGGGAATAGCCGAACGTCTTCAGCAGCGCGATCTCCTTACGCTGAATCTGAATGAGGCGCGTGAGTACGATGTGAAGCAGAAATGCCGCGACGCCCAGGAAAATGGCTGGAATCACGTTGCTGCTCACCCGGTTCTGGGCGATTTCATCCGAGATGAACCGGTTCGAGATCTGCTCGTCTCGTCCGTACGCGCCCAGAGATCCGTACGGCGCCAGCAACTGGTCCAATCTCGAAATGACATCGGCCGGGTTGGTCCCTCGCAGCAGGGTCAGCGCCACATCGTTGAAGGCCCCCCGCATGTCGAACGCCGCTTCGAGCGTTGGAAGCGGCATCCACAGCACCCCGAAGCGCTTGTTATCCGGCAGAATGCTTCCCCCGCGCACTTCGTAGATATATTCCGGCGAAAGCGCGATTCCGGAGATACGCAACTGTTTCCAGCGGCCATTGATCACCGCGCCGATGCGGCTCCCCACATCCAGCGAGTTGGCTGCGGTGAACGCCTCGCTCGCCAGCACCTCGCCGGAGCGGCCGGGTTGCGGATACTCGCCGCGCCGGATGTGGAGATCGTTCAGGATGGGACGCCGGTGCTCAGGTATGGAGACCAGCAGGCCGGTGGCGAGTTCGGCGAGGCCGGGCACGTCGAGCGTCACCTCCATCGTGATGCGCGTCTCGAGCGCCGCCACGCCGGGTATCCGGCGCATGACCGCGGCAAGCGAGTCCGGGGCGCGTTTCACGTGCGCGAAAATATCGGCAAACCGGTAGGCCTCGTAGTAGCTCGATTGCGTCAGCAACAGGGAGCGGTAGGTGCTCCGCATCGAAACGTAGGATGCAACGCCGCAAGCCACCACCATGCCGACGGCAATCGCCTGACCCTTCATATGCGCCAGATCGCGGAACAGCATTTTCCGTAGGGCGGTCATGGGGCTACCAGAACAACTCCGACGGAGCGGCGCGCGTTTCATTGCGCTCGATTCCCGCGATGCCGCCGCTGCTGATGCGGATCACGCGGTCCGCCATGGCGGCGATAGCGGCGTTGTGGGTGATCACCACGGTGATGGTTTTCAACTCGCGATTCACACGCTCCAGCGCTTCCAATACAATCTTTCCCGTCGTGTAATCGAGCGCCCCCGTCGGCTCATCGCACAGCAGCACGCCGGGCCGCTTGGCAATGGCGCGGGCAATGGCGACGCGCTGCTGCTCGCCGCCGGAAAGTTGCGCCGGAAAGTGATGCATCCTCTCCCCCAGGCCCACTAGCCGCAGAGCCTCCTCGGGGTTCATGGGGTTTCGGGCAATCTCGGTCACCAGGGCAACGTTTTCGAGCGCCGTCAGGCTTGGGATCAGGTTGTAGAACTGAAACACAAAGCCCACGTGCTCGCGCCGGTACCTGGTCAACTCCCGTTCCCGCGCCGCCGTGAGGTTGTGGCCGCGATAGATCACCTCCCCTCCCGTGGGCACATCGAGCCCGCCGAGAATATTCAGCAGCGTCGACTTCCCGCTGCCGGAAGGACCCAGCAGAACAATGAACTCTCCGGGGTACAGATCGAAATCGACGCCCCGCAGCGCATGGATCTCCACATCCCCCGTGCGATATACCTTCGAAATACCGTGGATGTGGAAAACCGCTTCGTCCAGAACCTTCCTCCGCTTTGATCCTATCGCGCCGCCGTCCGGAGATTCATTACCCTGGTAGCAGGACCATGGAAGGCCGCCGCACATTTCTCACAACACGTTTGTCCGCCGGGTTTGCGCTTGCCGTGCAGCCGGCCGCGGCCGCCATCACCACGGACACCCGCGGACTCATCGCGGAAGAGGTGTCCATTCCGGCTCATGACGGCAAGAGCATCCCCGCCTATGCCGCCCGCCCGGCGCGCCTGAACGGATATCCGATCGTGCTTGTCGTGGAAGAGATCTTCGGAGTGGGGGAATACCTCAAGGATGTATGCCGCCGCCTGGCGAAACTCGGCTATTTCGCCGTCGCGCCCGAGCTTTTTCACCGCCGGGGCGACCCCTCGCAAATCGGCGATGCGCGGCAGATCATCACGAGGATCGTATCGAAAATACCGGACAGCCAGGCGTTGGACGATCTCGACGCCGCGCTCGAATGGGCGGCCGCCGCCGGAAAGCGGAACGAGACCAAGATCGCCGTAACGGGCTTCAGTTGGGGAGGCCGCATCACCTGGCTCTACGGGGCGCGCCAGCCAAAGGTGAATGCCGCGGCGGCCTGGTACGGCGTGCTCGCGCGCCCCTCGAACCCCGTGCATCCGGTTCAACCCGTCGACATCGCCGCCTCGCTGAAGACCCCCGTTCTCGGACTCTACGGCGGACAGGACCGCGGCATCCCTCTCGATACCGTGGAGAAGATGCGCGCGGAACTCGCAAGAGGGACAAGCAGGTCGGAAATTGCCGTCTATCCCGAGGCTCCCCACGGCTTTCATGACGACTACCGCGATAGCTATCGCCCGGCGGCGGCCGCCGATGCCTGGAACCGCATGCTCGCCTGGTTTAAGAAGTACGATGTCGCGTAATGAAGGCCGCGGGTCCTATTCGAGCGGAACGTCAAAATATTCGAGCGCCCACTCCCGCATGAACCGGACGCGGCAAGGCCGCACAACGTACAGCACGAATTCCGGATTGTCCACCGATTTCAGGTAGGCTCGCAGCAGCGGGTTGGCGTCCCATATCTCCCGCCGCACGCGATCTTCCGTCACCGTTTCCGCGGTCCCCGTGATGCGGACCTGATCGTGATCCTTCGTCAGGTAACATAACTCCACCTTCGCGCACCGCTCGATTTCCACCGTCTTGTTCGAGGAACGCAGCGAGGCGATATACACCGTAAACCCGTCCGTCTTCACCGGAGAAACCGGCCGCACACGAGGTTGCAAGCCATCCACGGTAGCCAGCATGGGAAAACGGTCCTGGGCAACCACGGCGAGAGCCAGCGAGCGTACCTCTTCGGGAGCAGGCGGAGGCGGAAGTTTCATCTCGTGCCCTTCAATGCCCCTGTCCCAGGGCCTCGAGCGCAGCCTTCTCCATGGCGGCGCGGGGAGCGGATACTCCCGTCCAGGTCTCGAATTGCAGCGCGGCCTGCTCGAGAAACATCTGAAGCCCGTTGATGATCACCTTTTTCTCCGCGCCGGCGCGCCTGAGCAGCAGCGTCTCGAGCGGGTTGTACACCATATCGAACACGATCTCTCCCGGAATGCGGTCCGCGAAGAAACACTCCTCGGTGTGCGGAAACATTCCGAGCGGCGTCGCATGTACCAGCGCGTCGAAATAACGCGAATCCAATTGTTCCTTCAGCAGCGGTTCCGCGTTGCATGCTTTCGCCAGCGCGCGAACGCGGTCAGGGTTTCTCCCGGCAATGGCCACCTTCGAACCCGCCTCCGCGAGCGCAAACGCCGCCCCGCGCGCTGCTCCGCCATTGCCCACCACCAGCACGCTCGCTTTCGCCAGCCGGATCTTTTTTCCGAGCGGCCCCAGCACGCCCTGCACGTCCGTATTCAATCCGCGCCACTTGCCGGCCTTGCGGTACACGGTATTGACGGCCCCAATCCGTCGCGCCAGCGGGTCCACGATATCCAGGTAACGCAGGATTTTTTGCTTGTGGGGAATCGTCACGCTGAACCCCGAAACCGGCATCTTATCCGCCAGCAGGAAGAAATCCTTCAATTGCGGCGGATGCACCAGGAACGGAAGATAAACGCTGTCGATGCGCCGCGATTGAAACGCGCGGTTGTGAACGGCGGGAGAAATGGAGTGCCGCACCGGATCGGCAATCACCCCATAAATTTTCGCGGACTTCGAGAATTTCTCCACACGGTACAGATTGCGGAGCATCTTCGCCGAAACCTGACCGGCCGCTGTTCCTTCCGCGGACCACGGCGCCGCATACGTGTAGAGACCGCCCATCGCCGTCGAAAGGACGCGCGTGGGAAAGCCCGTCTCTCCCATCGCCAACAGCACCAGCGGACTCCGGGGATGCGCTTTTGCCAGGGACAGAACGCGGTAATTGTCACTTGGCTTTCGCGCCGTGCTCACCAGTTTGTAGGCGTCGGCGGGAATTCGCAGCATGCGGCGCAACACCGCGTCGAGCGAAGGCGTCCCGCCGTAGTTGTGATAGGAGAGGATCAGCCAGGCCCGTCCCCGCAGCCCGTCCAGTTTATGCTGGATATTCTCGGCGCTTTCGATCTCGATGTCCACGGCGCGAGCGCCCGCGTCGACGGCTGACTCGAGAATCTTCACCTGCTCCTCGATGCTGCCGTTGAAATGCCCGTGATTCTGGCGCCGGCGGCAGGTGGCGAGCAGCGTGCATTGAGGATATTGCGACAAAAACTCTCTGATTGCCCTGGCTCCGTGCTCGGGCCGGGGCAGGTAGTCGAGCCGGAACTCGAGAAAAGTCTCTCCGGATTCAGCCTCGTGCCGGGCATGGGCCAACAGTGTGTCAATATCGGATAACCCAAGAGCAATACAGATCTTGGGAAGTGCTGTTCGATGAGGCATTTCCCTAATGTCGAATCAGCATAACACACCGTCCCGGTTGCCCGTCGCGTGTTTATCCGCGCGAATAACCCATGTCTTCGGACCGCGAGCAGATCTCGCGGAGCCATTCGAAGAACTCCTCTTCCCGCTCCATTTCGAGGCGCATCCGCAGCCAGTAAATCCGCAAGGGCTTCACGTGCGCCGCCGCGTCCGGCGGCAGATTCATCAAATCCTTCTCGGTTGTCAGCAGAATGCGCGCTCCCGCCGCTTGCGCCTGGTGTGCCAGCCGCCGTATCTCGCGGGCCCGGTAATGATGATGATCTCCGAATGCCCAGGAGAACACCGGCTCTATGCGCAGGTCATGCAATGTGCCGTGGAACGCGGCCGGATT
>JADLBG010000345.1 GCA_020847895.1 Bryobacterales bacterium | reverse complement strand
CGCATTGGTGAAGGACACGCCTTCCTTCGCCAGGCTGTCAATGTGGGGCGTCGCCACGTTGTCTCCGCCGTTGATGGAGAGGTCCCGCGGACGGACCTGGTCCGGCAGGATGAAGAGAATATTGGGCAGTGGCGATGCGGGCGCGGAGGCGCAAGCCCCGGCGGCCAGCGAGGCCAGCAGGGTGCGCCGCGTTGGGCCTGTCATGAGGATTTCAGAATAGTACACCGCGCCGCGTTATCGCCCGATGCGGCTCATGAAACCGGAGATAGCGGCGGGAATGCGGTTGAGCGCAGTCACCTGATCGGCCGCGCCCAGGCGGATTGCTTCCTTAGGCATGCCGAAGACGACGCAGCTTGCTTCATCCTGCGCGATGGTGCGGGCACCGGTCTGCTTCATCTTCAGCATTCCCTTGGCTCCGTCAGATCCCATTCCGGTGAGCAGCACTCCCATGGCGTTGGCCCCTGCCGCCTCGGCGACGGAGCAGAACATCACGTCCACCGAAGGCCGCTGGTAGCACACACGCGGACCGTCCTGAACGGTCACACGGAAACCGCCTCCGGGGGATTTGCGCAGCAGCATGTGAAAATTGCCGGGAGCTACCAGAGCCAGTCCGCACTCGACGGAATCCCCGTCGCGCGCCTCCTTCACTTCCATGGGGCAGATCGCGTTTAGCCGGTTGGCAAACGTTTGGGAAAAAACGGGCGGAATGTGCTGCGTGATCACGATTCCAAGACCGTCCGCCGGTAGTTGCCTGAGTACGCTCTCAATCGCCTCGGTCCCTCCGGTGGACGCTCCGATGGCCACCACGCCGCCCGCCTCGGCAGACGCGGTGAACCGGGGCGCCTCCGTTGCGGGTTTGGGCGGCGGCTCCGGGGGAGCGGGCGTCGCGGACGTGGTTCCCCGCCGCACTCGAGCCGCCGCGGCCGCGCGAATCTTCGCCGCCAGGTCCACGCGCAGCTCACCTACCGAATAAGGGCCTCCGGGCTTGGCCAGGACTTCCACGGCGCCCAACCGCAGCGCCTCGAGCGATGCCTGGCATCCCGCCTGCCCCAGCGAACTGATCACCACCACCGGCATCGGCTGGTAGTGCATCAGTTTCTTGAGAAACGTCAACCCGTCCATGCGGGGCATCTCGATGTCGAGCGTCAGCACATCCGGCTTGAGGGCCAGAATCTTGTCCCGGGCTACGAACGGATCAGGAGCGGTACCCACCACTTCCATGTCCTTCTCTCCGGAGACGCACTCCGCCAGCAATTTACGTACGATGGCGGAATCGTCTACGATCAGAACTCTCGTCTTGCTCATATGGCATCCCGAAATTGCAGGCATGCGGTCAGAGACCCGTCACCCAAGTCGAACCAGCGGCAAACGGCGCCGCCGCAATCCGTACTGCCGTCTCCTTTCGTGAAGTGCGGGTGCGTCATTTGGAACGTGGCGTCTGCGTACAGGTTGCTGAGCACGGAGCCGCATATCATGTTCGCCAGTTCGCACGCCACCTCTTCGGCCTGATTGGCGGAGACCTCCCACTCGTCCTGCCCCAGAAAACGGGCCGCCAACAGCAGCGCCAGGCTCTCCGGAACACGGAGGGAAAACTCGCCCGAGGGTTTTCCTTCGAAAGGCAGGTGGATGGTGATTGTCGCCTCGCCGCACGAGCACATCGGCCCTCCTTCACGGCTCTCGAAGACGCCGGCGCAGCATGCCGTCTCGAGGACTACCTCCACCGCCGACAGCAAGACGGTCTGGATCTCAAGATCTCGCACTGGGCCCGCCGGCCCGCCAGCGCAGGAAGGATCTTGCGAATCCTCCGGCCGGTGAGGCTCCGTTGTGCGAGCGGGTTTCTCAAAAGCTTGCACGGCGCACTCCAAGGCTTTGTTCCAGTTCCCTTCGCAATTTCTCCGGCGTGAAAGGCTTCGAAACGTAACCCTTCGCTCCCATTTCAAGCATTCGACGCGCCCGTTCGCGTGTCTGGTCGGCTGACAGGACCACCACGGGAATCAGTTTCCACACCTCGTGCCGGAGCATATGCCGCAACAACTCCTCTCCGTCCATCCGCGGCATGTGGATGTCGGTGAGCACCACATCCAACCAGTTGCCTTCGAGCAGTTGCAGGGCTTCTTCGCCGTTCGCCGCCTCGAGGCAACTGCCAACCTCGAGCGAAGAGAGCAGCAGCACGCGGCGGATGAAGGTCCGCATGGCCGGCGAATCGTCCACAATCATTACATCCATCCATTACCTCCTGGCCGCCTTGCTTTACAATTCGCGATCCGGCATCCCGGGTTCCCGGATCCAGAACCGCCCCGTCGAAACCTCCAGCTTCACTGTCCGTGAGATCATTCCCCCTACCTCTTCCCCGTGAATCATGACACCGGCCCGCCATAGGATTTTGCGCAGCGCCAGGTAATTCCGCCTGCCGATGTTGAAGACGCCATCCTCGTCCATCACCTGCGCGCCGCCGGCGACCCGCACCAGCAAGCGGCGCTTTTCCGCGCCCAACTGGTAGGCCGATTGAAACAGCAGCGGGATGCCGGTGTCGGCGAACAGAAACGGACGCTGAGCCGCCTTGTACGGATTGAGCGATGATTCCGGCAGCATGAAGTGGAGCAAGCCGCCCACAACCGCCACCGGATCATGGATCGCCACCGCGATGCAGGAGCCGAGCGCATAGGTGGTCAGGGTGGCCGAAGCATCACTGCTCACCTCGCAGTCTCCCACACCCACTGTCACCAGTCTCACCATCCGCGCCCCCGGTTTTCGAATGGAGGCTTCTGGTAGACGGCAGGCTGGACGTAGCGGAGACCATGTTCGATGCCGGTGAGACTTTCAGAATGTCCCGTAAGCAGATAGCCGCCAGGCGACAGACAGCCGGTCAGCCGCTGCACCACGCGCTGCTGAGTGGGCTTGTCAAAATAGATCATCACATTGCGGCAGAAGATCAGCCCGAAACATCCGATTTGCGACAGCGGCTCCAGGAGGTTGAGGCGCCGGAATTCCACCAGATCGCGCACATCTCTCTTCACGCGATACCAGCCGGCCCATTCGCCTTCGCCCCGCAGCAAATGCCTGCGTAGCTGGAGCGGGGGCATCCCATCGAAGCGCTCGGCTGGATAGACACCCTGAGCCGCCTTGCCGAGCACCCGCGTGGAGATGTCCGTCGCCAGGATGCGGACCCTTTGCTTCGAGGCGGTCCCAAGTTCCTCCAGCAGACACATGGCGATGGAATAGGGCTCCTCGCCGCTCGAGCAGGCCGCGCTCCAGACATCGATGTTGCCCCGCCCCGCATACTCGGGCAGGAATCTCTTACGCAGGAAATCAAAATGTGCCGGTTCGCGAAAGAACGCCGTGTGGTTCGTGGTGAGTGCGTCAATGAGATTGATGAGCGATTCGCCTGTCCGGTCTTCCACCACCTGCCGGTAGTATTGGTCGAAGGTTACGCATCCGGACTGGCGGATCTGCCGGGCCAGCCTCGCGGACACCAGTGTTTCCTTTCCCGCTTTCAGGTCAAGGCCGAAGGTGTCGTAGGCGAGCTTGCGAATCTTGGCGAACTCGCTGCCGCGCAGCGGGCGGCAGGCGGCGAGATCAAGCGGAGGCATCCGCCCCCCAGACTCCCGCCATGTCAAGGATAAGGCCCACCCGGCCGTCACCGAGAATGGCGCCGCCGGCGATGCCGCGCACCTCACCGATGCCCTCCCCAAGGCTTTTGATCACAACTTCCTGTTTACCTACCAGTTCATCCACCATCAGACAAAACGGCTGGCCCTCGGTTTCCGCGACAATGAGCAGAGCCTGGCAGGGGTCCTTCGCGCGGGGAACGATGCCGAACCTCTTGTAAAGCCGCACGACGGGCAGCAGCCGGCCGCGAACGAGCGCCATTTCCTGGCGATCCTGCACCGTGAAAATGGAGTCCGAAGCCGGGCGAAACATCTCCCGCACCGCGAACAGCGGCACAATGTAGCGGTGCCGCCCCACCGTCACCACAAGCCCGTCAATGATGGCCAGGGTTAGTGGCAGCTTCATCAGAAACGTCGTGCCTTCCCCTGCCCGCGAATGGATCTCGATCCGGCCGCGGAGTTTCTCCACTTGTTTGCGAACCACATCCATCCCCACGCCGCGTCCGGAAATATCGGTGACCGCGTCAGCCGTGGAGAAACCGGGCTCCATGATGAGCCGGAAAATGTCGGTTTCGGAAAGGTGGCTCCCATCCTCGATCAACGCCCTCTGCCGGGCCTTGGAGAGGATTTTTTCCTTGTTCAACCCTTTGCCGTCGTCCGCCACTTCGACAGTGATTTGCCCCGCCTGGTGATAGGCCGCAAGCGTGATCTTGGCCTGGACATTCTTTCCCAGAGCCTGGCGCTCCCCGGGTGTCTCCACGCCGTGATCGATGGAGTTTCGCACCATGTGCATCAGCGGATCGGCCAATTCCTCGGCGATGGTCTTATCCAATTCGATATCGTCGCCGCGCGTGACCAGTTCCACCTGTTTGCCCATCTTGCGCGACAAATCCCGAATCAGGCGGGCGGTGCGCTGGAAGAGCTGGCCCACGGGAACCATGCGCATCGCCATGGCTGTTTTCTGCACTTCGCTGGTAATCCGCTCGAGTTGCGCGAAATCGCGATGCAAACACGGATCGGTGATCGCGGCGAGCGTCTGGTTGTGGCGAACGATGGACTGGGCAATGACCATCTCTCCCACCATGTCCACCAGGTAGTCGAGTTTGGCGGTGTCGACGCGAACACGAAAGACATCCGCCCCCTGGCGCTTCGCCTTGTCCTCCGGCGGCGGCGCGGCGGCGGACTTGGCCGGGGAGGGCTCCGCCGGAGCTGCGGCGGCAGCGGACGGCTGCGCCATCAGAGCCCGCACTTTCCCGAGCAGACGATCATGACTTTCCAGCCGCCGGCAGTTTCCGGTGGATTCCACCGCGACGATCCCCTTGCTGACGGAATCCACACTTTCGAGAATCACGTCAATGACGGCAGAAGTTACCGCAAGCTTCCCTTCCCGCGCCAGGTTGAGGGCCGTCTCCACCTCGTGCGCCACTTCTTGAATGGCGGGAAATTCCAAAAATCCCGCCACGCCTTTGATGGTGTGGAATCCTCGAAAAATGGAATGGATGGCCTCCGCGTTCGCGGGGTCCCGTTCGAGGGTGAGCAGGCGCTGCTCGATGGAGGAGAGATGCTCGCGCGATTCGAGAATGAAATCGGCGATGATTTCCGGATCGTGCGCGAACTGGTTGCCCTCCGGCGGCCGGCTCGCCGCGGGCGCGGGCGCGGGCGCGGCAGCCGCGGACCGTGCTTCCTCCAAGGCTTGCTGAATCCGTTCGAGCCCATCCCGGAGGCGGTCCGCGGTGGATTCCTGCTTTTCTTCACGGGTGGAATGTAGCTGGTAGGCTACATTGGCCACTTCCCCATAGCCGGCCTTCCGGGCCTGGAGGGCAAGTTCCGCCAGCAAGGCGAAGAACTGCTCCGAACCGCTTCCCTGCCCCTCGGCATCACTGATCAGCAGCCGGGTGGTGAGTTCATCAATACGCTCCCTCAGTAGGGATTCTGCTTCCGGATTTGGCATAGGTCAGGACCTGACGGAACCTTGGGGTGGGAAAACCACCTCCCACCCCGGCGGATTATGAGGATTAGAACTCCTTGAATTGCTCATCCAGGGGGAATGGATCCTTCTGGGAGGCATTGACGAGGGCCGGCTCGCTGGCCGCGAAGTTGCGACCCGGAGCCATGGATTTGCGCATCACTGGGGGATTGGCACCCGGTTCCCCTTGCCGTTGCCCTGGTCTTGCACCCGGTCCGCTCGCGCGGCGATGGAGTTTCCGCGCGCCACCACCGGCCGCGCCCCCCACCATGGCTGCGAGTCTTTCGACGACGTCCTTCAGAGTCTCGGACTGCGCGTTCAACTCCTCGGCTGCGGACGCGCTCTCCTCGGCATTGGCGGCTGTCTTTTGCGTCACCTGCTCCATCTGGATGATCGCCTTGCCGATCTGCTCGATACCCCGGGTCTGTTCCTGGCTTCCGAGGTTCACTTCGTCGACGAGTGTCTTGACTTTGGCGGACTCCTCGGTAATGGCGCGGATCATGGAGGCCACCTGGTCCACCTTCACCTTGCCGTCGTTCGACTTGGCGATGGACTCTTCAATGAGAGACGCGGTGTCCTTGGCCGCCTGGGCGCAACGCTGGGCGAGGTTGCGGACCTCGTCGGCCACTACCGCGAAGCCCATTCCCGCCTCGCCGGCGCGCGCCGCCTCCACCGCCGCGTTCAATGCGAGGATATTCGTCTGGAAGGCAATCTCGTCGATTACCTTGATGATCTTCGAGATCTTGTCGCTCTGCGTGTTGATCTCCCCCATTGCCACCACGGACT
>JADLBG010000344.1 GCA_020847895.1 Bryobacterales bacterium | reverse complement strand
CGGTGGACTTCCATGAGGAGGACGCGGGCGTGATCCGGGCGGCAGGCGAACTGGCGAAGGCTTACGGGGCGAAGCTCTCGGTTACGCACGCGATGGATTGGCCGGCATCGAACACCCTCATCGAATTTCCGGTGTACGGCCGCGAGGTGGTGGAGACGGCGCTGACGAGGCTGGTGGACGAGGCGGGTTTGGAAGCCACGGTCAACGTCGTGGAGGGGAATCCGGCGGAAGGCGTGCGGAAGGCGGTAGTGGAGCGCGAGGGCGATCTACTAGTGGTGGGGCGCGGAGTGTCCCAGAAGACGGTGGGCCGCTTCTGGTCAAACCTCTACGCGATCATCCGCGAGTCGCCCTGTCCGGTGCTGAGCGTGTAGGCGGCGGTCAGGAATAGAATTCGCTCTTGTGGCGCGCCGCGCAATCCTCGAGGCGCCGGGCGATGTCCGGGTGCTTGCCGATGACGTTTGTGGTTTCGTAAGGGTCCTTTTCCATGTCGAAGAGGGAGAGTTCGATTTGACTCTGGGTGTATTTGCCCGCGGCTCCGTCTTTTCCGGCGTATAGGAGAGTGCGGTAGGAGTGGGGCAGGTGGAGCTTCCAGTGGCCGTCGCCGCTCATGACGCCCTCGAAGTTGCTCCCCGTGGAGAAGGGGTAGTATTCGTGGGGATTGACGGCTCCGGGCGCGCCGGTGATGAGGTCCCAGGCGTTCCTGCCGTCGATGGGGTTGGAGGGCAGTTTGGCTCCCGTGATGTGGGCGATGGTAGGGAGCAGATCGACGGTGGAGAACATTTTGTGGGAAACGGCGCCGGCTTTGATTTTGCCGGGGTAGCGCATGATGCAGGCGCTGCGGGTTCCGCCGTCGAAACTGGTACCCTTGGCTTCGCGGAAGGGCGTCTTTCCGGCCCAGTTGCCGTAGGAGATCCAGGGGCCGTTATCGGAAGTGAAGACGACCAGCGTATTGTCATCGAGGCCGCTGGCATGCAAGGCCTTGGTGATTTCCGAGACGGACCAGTCGATCTCCATCATGACGTCGCCGTACATGCCGGCTCCGGACTTGCCCTTGAACTTCTCGCTGACGAATAACGGGACATGGGGCATGTTGTGGGGGACATAGAGCAGGAAGGGGTTGCTGCTGTTGCGGCGGATGAAATCGACGGCATGTTCGGTGTACCAGGTGGTGAGCATGGGCTGGTCTTTCGGGGTGATGCGCTCGATCTTGATCTTGCCGTTTTCCCAGAAGTGGAGAGGATACTTCCCCCAATGGGTGGGGTTCTCGGGGTGATACTCCCACATGTCGTTGGAATACATCAGGCCGCAGGACTCATCGAAGCCGCGCGCGGGGGGCCGCGTATCAGGCTGGTCGCCGATATGCCATTTGCCGAAGCAGGCGGTGCGGTAGCCGCGCGATTGCATCACCTGGCCGAGCGTGGCGTACTTGGGGTCGAGGCCGCGGGCTCCGGGCGGATGGGCTCCGACCACTTTGGTGCGGCCGGGATAGCAACCGCTGAGCAGGGCGGAGCGGGAGGCAGAGCAGATGGCCTGGGGGACGTAGAAATTCTGGAAACAGCAGCCTTGGCCGGCGAGTTTTTCGACGTTCGGCGTGGGGTAATTGGTCTTCCCGAAGGGGCGGAAGTCCGCCCAGCCGGAATCGTCGAGGAAGATGATGACGATGTTGGGACTGCCGGCGGCGGCGGGCAGCAGGGAAGGCGCTCCGAGGGCAGCGGTCTGAAGAAAGCTTCGGCGTGTGGAAAGCATGGCGGTTTTCCTGGCCTCTCCAAACTATCAGAATGCAAGGGGAGTGGTACGGGAAGGGGAAAAAGGAGCATACTGTCGGATAAGGAGAGCCTATGCGACGCAGAGCGTTTCTTTCTTCCTCGACAGCGGCCGGTTTGAGCTTATCGGCCCAAAGCGGCAATGCCGCCAAGACGAGCGGGGGTGGCATTCCCAAGCGGGTCTTTGGAAAGACGGGCGAGAAGCTGACCATCATCGGGCAAGCCGGCGGACGGTTTCCGTTGTGCAGCTTTGAGGAGGCCAAGGCCATTACCCTCCGCGCCTACGAACTGGGCATCAACTATTTCGACACGGCGCGGATCTATTGGGGCGGCCGGTCAGAGGAGGTGTACGGCGCGGTGCTTCCCCCGTTCCGGAAGCACATCTTTCTGACAACCAAGTCGCCGGTGCGGGATCGTAAGGGGGCGGAGGCGGATCTGGAGAAATCGCTGCGGGCGTTGAAGACGGATTACGTGGACCTGTGGCAGATCCACCAGGTGAATACGCTGGACGAGGTGAAGCAGATCTTCGCGCCGGGCGGAGCCATCGAGGCATTCGAGGCGGCGAAGAAAGCGGGCAAATGCCGGTTCATGGGGTTCACGGGCCATCACGATCCGGAAACGCACCTGGCGATGCTGAAGAATTACGCAAAGTACGACACGATTCTGATGCCGCTGAATCCGGCCGATCCGTCGTATTTGAGTTTCGAGAAGATGGTGCTGCCGGTGGCGGTGGAGCGCGGGATGGGGATTCAGGGGATGAAGAGCACGGGAAATGCGGGACTGCTTTCGGGCATTCACGTCAAGGATTGCCTCGGCTATGTGCTGAGTTTGCCGATCCACTGCCTGGCGCTGGGGTGCACGACGGTGGGGCAGATTGAAGATGACGCGCGGATTGCGAAGGAATTCAAGCCGCTGACGGAGCAGCAGATGGCGGAATTACGGCGGAAGGCGTCGCGCATGGCTGGGCCGCGGCTGGAGAATTGGAAGCGGGATACGCAGAAGCAGGCGGAAGCGCGCCGCTATTGGGACGGGGCGTTGGCGTAGTTACTCGGCCGGAGCATGGGCCGGACGCAGTTTTCGGACGAGGAGCACAAGACACACGAGAGCCAGGGCGAATTCGGGGTAGAATCCGGGTTCGGGCATGGGGACTGGCTGCGGTGGGACCACATCAGCGAAGGCATTCCAGCCGATAGAAGCCAGAGCCAGAGCCATCCCAATTGGTCGCATGTAGTGTGTTCCTCCAGAATTGCGAATTCTTTATTCAATTATACAGACAGTATCGGCATGGCGCATGGGCCTATGGAACCATCGTGAGTACTAAAATATCCGGTACTTACGGGCATGGTTGGCTATTCGATTGTTGCGTGTGCTAACTTTGTGACCAGTACCACCGGAGCCTTGGGGCTTGCGGGGTGAAACGGGGGTGTCATGTCATTTTTCCACTTCTTCGTTGTCGCGATTCATCTCATCAGCGGGTTCGCGCCCGCGGCGAGTCTGCCCGCGGGATTCTCCGAGGTGCTTGTGTCCGCCGGGTCCCCGAGCCTCTCCTCGGCAACCGCGATGGCTTTCGCTCCGGATGGGCGGTTGTTCGTGTGCGAGCAGGGCGGGAATTTGAGGGTGATCAAGAATGGCCAGCTTCTGACGAAGCCGTTTCTGACGGTTGCGGTGGATCCGGATGGGGAGCGGGGATTGTTGGGCGTGGCTTTCGATCCTGATTTTGCGAGCAACAACTACGTGTACGTGTATTACACCGCCATGACGACGCCACGGCATAACCAGGTGAGCCGGTTTACGGCGAACGGCGATGTGGCGGTTGGAGGCAGCGAGGTCGTAATTCTCACGTTGAACGATCTGAGCAGCGCCACGAACCACAATGGCGGCGCAATCCATTTCGGACCGGATGGGAAGTTGTACGTGGCGGTGGGGGAGAACGCCAACCGGTCGAATTCACAGAATCTCACGAACATGCTGGGGAAGATTCTGCGGATCAACTCCGATGGGACCATTCCTTCCGGGAATCCGTACGCGGGTCAGACGAGTGGATTGAACCAGTCCATCTGGGCGATCGGGCTGCGCAATCCGTTCACGTTCGCTTTTCAGCCCGGCACAAACCGGATGTTCATCAATGATGTGGGTGAGAACACATGGGAGGAGATCAACGACGGGATTGCCGGATGGAACTACGGATGGCCGGCATGGGAAGCGAATACAAAACAATCGGGATACAGCAATGCGAATACGGCTCCGCTCTACGCCTACGATCATTCGGGCGGCGCGTGCGCGATCAGCGGCGGCGCCTTCTACAATCCCGCGGCCGCAACGTTTCCAGCGTCCTACATTGGGAAATATTTCTTCGCCGATTTTTGCGCCGGCTGGATTAGGGTTCTTGATCCGGGCAACAACCAGGCAGCCGGCTTCGCGACGGGGATTCCCTATCCCGTGGATCTCAAGATAGGGCCGGATGGCTCCCTTTACTATCTGACGCGGGGGGCGGTTTACCGTGTCTCCTACACGCCCACCGATATCCCGGTGACCGTGCAGACGTCACCGCCCGGGTTGATGTTCCAGGTGGATGGCGTCACCTACACAGGGCAGCAGACGTTTGCCTGGGCTCCGGCAAGCCCACACACGGTGGCCGCGATTTCTCCGCAGGGTTCGGGCGGGACGCGGCAGACGTTTTCGAGTTGGAGCGACGCAGGGGCGCAGACGCATGGGGTCAACGCGCCTGCGAATCCGGCGACGCTGACGGCATTTTTCAACACGCAGTACCTGTTGAGCACCAGCACCGCGGGCGGGTCCGGGAGTGTAAACGCGAATCCCGGCTCGGGTGACGGATTCTACAATGCCGGGACTACGGTGTCGCTGAGCGCCGTGCCGGCCGCGGGGTATGTATTCGGCGGATGGAGCGGCGATGTCAGCGGTTTGTCGAATCCCGTGAGCTTGAGCATGTCCGCGCCGCGCGCGGTTACCGCGTCCTTCACCGTTGCCCCGGTGTGCAGCTACGTGCTGAGCAGCAACGCTACCACGGTGGCCGCTACAGGGGATGTGCGGAAGGTGAACGTATCCGCGGGGAACGGGTGCGCCTGGCAGGCGGCGTCGAACGCGGGTTGGGTATCGGTGGTATCGGGAGCGTCCGGCGCCGGAGAGGGGAGCGTGCGTTTCCGCGTGGAGGCGAACACGGACGGCACGCCGCGCGGCGCCACTCTGACGATTGGCGGAGTACCGTTCACGATTACGCAGACGGCTGGGGGGTGTAGTTTCAGCCTGACGGGTAACGACTCCATCCTGGCGGCTAGCGCCGGCTCCTACCAACTGGCGGTCACGGCTTCCAGTGTGACCTGCCAGTGGAGCGCGACCGCGACTCCACCCTGGATTGCACTGACGACCGCCACGGCGGGATTGGGCTCGGGAACGCTGGGATTCTCGGTTTCAACGAATACGGGCACGGCGCCGCG
>JADLBG010000343.1 GCA_020847895.1 Bryobacterales bacterium | reverse complement strand
GTCGGCGTTTGACTCGTCGGCGGGTTTCGACCTGCCCAACGGTTCGAACCGTTCTCCCGACGCCTCCTGGGTGCGGAATTCGCGGCTCGCCGCGTTGCGCCCGGAAGAGAAGGAAGAATACCTGCCCCTGTGTCCCGACTTCGTCGTGGAGTTGCGCTCGAAAAGCGACCGGTTGGCGGCGCTGAAGGCCAAAATGGAGGAGTATTTGGGCAACGGGGCGCAATTGGGCTGGCTGATCGACCCCGTAGAGCAGCGCGTATATGTGTACCGGCCGGGGAAGGCTCCGGAGATTCTGGAGAAGCCCGCGGCGGTGTCCGCTGAGCCGGAAATGCCCGGCTTCACGCTGGATCTGGCTCGGGTCTGGATTACGCAACTGTAGCGCTCAGTGCTGCGAGATGCTGAGGATGTTCCCGTCCGGGTCGTTGAACCAGGCCACCTTGGCTCCACCCGGCGCGGACCAGATGCCGAGTTCATCCTGCTCCAGACCGGGATAGCGTTGGAAGGCGACCCCGGCTTCCGTTAGAGCCTGGGCAGCGGCGGCGATATCTGCGACGTTCCATCCGAGGATCGTGTAGCCGGCCGCGTTCAGTTCCCGGACCACCGTAACACGGAGCATGATGCCATGATGAAGATCGAAGACGAGAGCGAAGGGGAGTTCCTCCCTGAGCAGGGTAAGGCCGAGGACGCGCTGGTAGAATTGCCTCGCTTGTTCAGGGTCGCGGGTAGGGACAAAGGCGACAGGATTTTGGGCGCTGAGCCGGAATGGGGAGCTCATAGGCTTCTCATTTTCTCTCGATTTGGTTGGCTACAACACAGCCATGAAGTTCCACCGCCTGTCCCTGGCGGCGATTCTCGCCGCCGGAGCGCTGGCAGCGCAGTCCTCGATTCACCCCTCCATGGCGTCGCCCGATCGCACACAATGGTTCCGCGGCGCGAAGTTCGGAATGTTCGTCCAAATTTGGAGAGGTGGGATGATCAATTGAGAGGTGCTTGGGATGCGCCCGTTCGACGGGCGGATTCTCGGGGCGATCGCTGTGGCCGACGGGCGGATCGCGGAGATGCAGACGGGCGATGGGAAGACGCTCACGGCGGTGATGCCGCGGCGTTCAACGCAGATCAAGGAGATCAGGTCCATGTGCTCACGGCGAATGACTACCTGCGCGGCTGCTCCCAGGGAGTTGGTGCACCGGATTGCCCAAGTGGTGCGGCAGCTTCACCGCTGCTCGGATTTTCATGTCGATGAACACGGCCGCAACGTGCTGCTCACGAGTCAGCAGCCGGACTATCATGGAGTGGAACTTTCCCAGAACCCCTCGAAAGGAACTGCAATGGTCCGGATCACACGCAAACAGTTGTTGAACGCGGCGCCGGGTTTAGCCGGTCTCGCCACTTTGCCTCTGTCCGCCGCGGGCAAATCCGAGCGGCTGAAGATCACGAAGATTGACGTCTTTCAGGTTGTCGTTCCCATTCAGCCGGACATCATCAACAGCCCCGAGTTCGATCCCGATTCTCTGTCAGAGTTCCCGAAGGGTCCGAAAATTATCGTTAGACTCCATACGGACTCGGGACTGTCCGGCATTGGAGAATCGCCGCGAAACGTGCCCAAGGCGGGCGCATTGGAGAACGCCCGGCATCTGGAGGGGCAGAACGCACTCGATCTCAACCTGCCGCGCCTCAAGCTGCCCAACAGCCAGACGCGGTCCGCCTATGAGATCGCACTCTATGACGTGATCGGCAGGGCGTTCGGTTGGCCCGTCTATCAGTTGCTGGGAGGCCTCGCGCAGGAGAAAGTCTATGTGCCGTACTGGTGCGGCCGAAAGAACCCCGTGGATGCCAAACGGGTGGCCCAACGCACGCTGAAGGGCGGGTTTACATCCTTGAAGATGAAAGGCCGGCCGGGCGACCCCATTGTGGAAGCGGTGAGGGCGGTAAAGGAAGCGGCGCCGGATGTGAAGATCACAGTCGACTTCAACCGGCACTACAAGACCGCTGAAGAGTTCCTGCCCATTGCCCGGGCGCTCGATCAGATCGGTAACATGCGCACGATCGAAGATCCGGTGGACGACCTGGGCGAGATGGCAAAGATCGCCGCCGCGGTCCGGACAGCCATCACTCTCACTCCGCATAACGCCAGGCACATGGTGGAGGCCGCGAAACTCGGCTCCTGCAAATTGATCAATACCGGCCCGTCGCCGTCCATGATGAGCTTTGTCATCAATGCCGCGCTGGCTGGAGCGCTGGGCATGGCCTGCTGGCATGGTTCAGGACACGAACTTGGCATCAAAGACGCCGCAATGATGCATTCGTGCGCGGCGGCAGGCAACTGCACGCTACCGAGCGACATTCTTTCTCACCAGCGTGTGGATGACCTGATCGTGAATCCCATCCCCATCAGGGACAGTCATGCGATCGTTCCCCGTGCTCCGGGGTTAGGAGTGGAACTCGACGAGGAGGCGGTTGCCAGGTACTCCGCGTAAGCAATCATATTCTGCCTGGGGTTGGCTACAATACAGCCATGAAGTTCCACCGCCTGACCCTGGCGGCGATTCTCGCCGCCGGAGCGCTGGCTGCGCAGTCCTCGATTCACCCCTCCATCTCGTCGCCCGATCGCACACAATGGTTCCGCGACGCGAAGTTCGGAATGTTCGTCCACTGGGGGGCCTACTCCGTTATCGGCCGGCATGAATGGAGCCGGGAGATGTTTCACATCCCGCAGGCGGAGTACGACGAGTATGCGCGGCGGTTCAATCCTGTGAATTTCGATCCCGACGCGTGGGTGGCGTTGGCGCAAAACGCCGGTGCGCGCTATATGGTGGTCACCTCGAAACACCACGACGGGTTCAGCATCTACCGCAGCGAGGTAAGCGACTACGACATGGAGATGACGCCGTATGCGGGCGATCCTTTGAAGATGCTCTCCCAGGCGGCGGCGCGGCGCGGGATGCGGCTGGGTTTTTACCACTCCATCATGGACTGGCACAACCCGGACTACGTGCCGAAGCGGTCATGGGAGGTGAAGGAGCCGAACAAGGGCGGGAACCTCGATAAGTACATCGGCTTCATGAAGGAGCAACTGCGGGAGTTGCTTACCGGCTACGGAGATGTCGCGGTGCTGTGGTTCGACGGCGAATGGGAGCACTCGACCGCCGAGATGCGGTCAGACGAGATCTACGACTTCATCCGGCAAGCCTCGCCGAAGACGCTCATCAATGACCGGCTGTTCAAGCGGGAGCCCGGCAACAAAGGCGACTTCGGGACTCCGGAGCAGTTCGTCCCCGCAACCGGCATGAAAGATCCCTCCGGCAAGCCGATCCTCTGGGAATCGTGCGTAACCATCAATACCGATGGCTGGGGATACAACAAGTACGAGACGGAGTTCAAGACATCGCGCGACCTCATCCGGATGTTGATTGAGGTGGTGAGCAAGGGAGGGAACCTGCTGTTGAACGTGGGACCGATGCCGGATGGCCGCATTCAGGACGAATTCGTGACGCGGCTCAATGCGATGGGCGAGTGGATGGCAGTGAACTCGGAGGCGATCTACGGAACAACGGCCAGCCCCTTTGCCCGCCTGCCGTTTTTCGGCCGGGCGACGGTGAAAGACAACGTGCTCTATCTGCACGTGTTCCAATGGCCGGCGGACCGGCGGCTGCGGGCGCCGGGGTTGAAGAACCTGGTGCAATCGGCGAAGGTTCTCGGCGTGCAAGGTTCGCTGCTGCGCACCTCCCGCGAGGGGAACGACGTGCTGGTGGAGCTTCCCTCCCAGGTGCCGGACGAAGTGGCATCGGTAGTGGCGCTGACGCTCGACGGTGCTCCCATGGTGGAGCCGTACGTCATTCAGCCGGATGAGAAGGGTGTGCTGCACCTCGGTGTGGAGTCTTCAGAAATCGAGACGCAGTTCGGGCAGCGTGCGAAGAAGGAGAACTTCCTCGGACATGTGTTCCTCACGAAGTGGACTCGCGCGGACGACGTGCCGGTGTGGAGGGTTTCCGTGCCGAAGGCGGGCCGCTACAAGGTGGAGTTGAGTTACGGCGCCGCGCGCGGCGCGGCAGGCGCCGAGTACACCGTGTCGGCAGGCAAAGCGCAGTTCACGGAGAAGACAGTGAACACCGGCGGCGAGATGGTGTTCCGTACGGTGACGGCGGGCGAGCTTCGCCTGGAAGCCGGGGAGCAGCGGCTGCAAGTAAAGGCCTCGACAACGGGCAGGCCGGCGATGACGCTCGAATGGGTTCGTCTGGTTCCCGTCACCTGATCGGCGGGCAACGCCGATGATCAAGAACCTGGCGCGCAAGTTCGCTTCGTTCCTCGAAAAGCAGCACTCGCACAGCCTGGATTTCTACCATGAGGTGCTGCAAGCCATTAGCGCGAAGCGCTCCACGCTGGAGGCTCTTGCGGATGATGACCTGCGGCAGTTGGCCGGAGAGGCGACATCCCTAACCGATTGTCTTGCGGCGGCGAGTATCGCCATCGAGCGGGTTCTCGGGATGCGGCCGTTCGACGTGCAGATCCTCGGGGCGATCGCGATGGCCGACGGCCGGATCGCGGAAATGCAGACCGGCGAGGGGAAGACGATGACGGCGGTGATGCCGGTGGCGTTCTATGCGGCCCAGGGAGACCACGTCCATGTGCTCACGGCGAATGACTACCTGGCGCGGCGCGATGCGGAATGGATGGGGGACGTGTACCGGTTCCTCGGGCT
>JADLBG010000342.1 GCA_020847895.1 Bryobacterales bacterium | reverse complement strand
TGCCGGACAGATGTTCGAGGGCAGGCTTCAACCCGGGGTATCTTTCGAAGGCCGCGGAGCGCACAACGAGGCACGCCTGGTAGGGCGGGAAGGCGTGCCGGTCATCGCGGAGGACGCGGAACGGGCGAGCGGAGAGGAGGCCGTCGGTGGCGCTGCCGGCGGCCATGTTGACCTGCTTCTGTTCGAGGGCCTGGTATAGCAGGCCGAGATCCATGCTGATGGGTGGGGCGCCGTACTTGAGGTGGTATTTCGCGTTGAGGGCGGGGTAGCCATCGGGGCGTTGCAGGAATTCGTAGCCGATGCCGAGGCGCCAGGAGATGCCGGAGTGCGCGGCATCGGTGAGCGTTTCGAGGTGTTGGCCGCGCGCGTCCTCTTCGCGGACAACCATGGCGAAAGGATTGTCGAAGCCGAGCGGCGGGAGCCACTCGATATTCCATTGACGCCGGTAGAGGGTGCGAACCCGCGCAAGCACCGCGGCCGGTCCGTCCGAGGGTTGTTCCTTGAGAACGGCAGTGATGGCGGTGCCGGTGTATTCGGGATAGAGATCAATCTCTCCGTTGACGAGCGCGTTGTGGGCCAGGAGAGTGCCGCCGAGGTTGAGCTTGCGCGAGACGGGATGGCCGAGAGTGTGTTCCAGATACTGGGCGACAATCTCGCCGAGGATCACCTGTTCGGTGAAATTTTTCGAGGCCACGGTCAGCGGGCGATGGCCGCCGGCACAAGCGGTGAGCAAGGCGGTCAGGCAGTAGAAAATCGTTTTTCGATCCATTCGAGAACTCCGTCGGCGGTGATGGCGATGAGCGCGGCGGGGATGGCTCCCGCAAGCAATTGGGTGGTGTCGACCGAGGCAACACCGCGAAAGATGAAGACACCGAGCCCGCCTCCGCCGATGGCGGCGGCGATGGTGGCGGTTCCCACGGTGGTGACGGCGGCGACGCGGAGACCGGCGATGATGGTGCGGGCGGCGAGGGGAAGTTCCACCTGCCAGAGCAACTGGCGGGGAAGCATGCCCAAGGCGATGGCGGATTCGCGGACGGCGGGGTCAACGGAGAGAATGCCGGTGAGGGTATTGCGGACAATGGGGAGGAGGGCGTAGAGGACGAGAGCGACGATGGCGGTGCGCTTGCCGATGCCGCCGATGAAGGGGATGGGGATGAGGAATCCGAAGAGGGCGAGGCTGGGGATGGTCTGCACGATGTTGATGAGGGTGAGCGACCAGCCGCGAAGGGCGGATCCGCGGGTGAGCAGGATGCCGAGGGGAAGTCCGATGGCGGCGGCGAGAAACGTGGAGAACACAACTAACTGCAAATGTTCCAGAGTGAGGGCAAGGATTTCCTGGGCCATGGTCATTCCGCGGAGGCGAGGAAAGCGCGGACTTCGGCTCCCGGATGGCGAGTGAATTCCCGGGGCGCGCACAGAGCTTCGAGCCGTCCTTCACGAAGCAGCGCGATGCGGGAACCGATGCGGAGAGCTTCGCGGACATCGTGAGTGACGAAGATGGCGGTCTTGCGGAGGGTGTCGCGGAGGTGGAGGAACTGCTTCCTCGCTTCGGCGCGGGTGATGGGATCGAGCGCGCCGAAGGGCTCATCGAAGAGGAGAATATCGGGATCGGCGGCAAGGGCGCGGGCGACGCCGACGCGCTGGCGCTCCCCGCCGGAAAGCCGGCGGGGATAGCGAGCGGCGAACTGCTCGGGAGGGAGGTCGAGTTGGGAAAGCAGTTCGTACACCCGGGCGCGGATTTTGGAGGGATCCCATCCTTCGAGCGAGGGGACGAGGCCGACGTTGCGCTCCACGGTGAAGTGAGGGAAGAGGCCGCCTTCCTGGATGACATAGCCGATGCGGCGGCGGAGGCGGATGAGGTCCCAGGACGAGGTGGGGCGTTCTTCGACGAGCACGGCTCCGGATGTGGGCATGAGGAGGCCGTTCACCAATTTGAGGGCGGTGGTCTTGCCCGAGCCGCTGCGGCCGAGCAGCACGAGCGTCTCCCCGGCTTGGAGTTCGAGGTTAAGATCGTGGAGGATGGGGCGGCCGGCAATGGAGTATGCGACGTGCTCGAAGCGAAGGATGGGTTTCATTCGACGGCGCTCCAGAGGTTTTCGGCGAACGGCCATTGGGAGTCCATCCAGCGGAGGATGGAGCGGAAGCCGGAGCGGCTCGCAAGGGAATCGAGATCGGAGAGGAGGAACTTGTGCGAGGATTCGGTCCAGATGGTTTCGCCGGGCTCGATGGTGATTCGGAAGCCGGGATTGGGGATGGAGACGCGCTGACGGGAACGGGCGCGGAGATGCATTTCAATGCGGCGCGCGGGTTCGTGGTAGCGGGCTTCGTGCTCATAGGCAGTGAGATTGAAGTCGGCTCCCAGTTCGCGGTTGATGCGCCCGAGGATGTTGCGGTTGAAGGCCGCGGTGACGCCGGTGGGGTCGTCATAGGCGAGCAGCATTTGAGGGACTGGTTTGACGAGATCGGCTCCGAGGAGAAGGGCATCGCCGGGGCTGAGGCGGGAGCGGAGGGCAGCGAGAAATTCGACGGCGCAGGAGAGGTCAAAGTTTCCGATGGTGCTGCCGAGGAAGAGGACCAGGAGGGGTTGGGATTGGGTTCGAAGAGCGGAAGCCTGGGCGATGCCATCGAGGTAGGAGGCCTCGATAGGGGTGACGGCGGCACAGGAGGCAAGCTCGCGGGCGCAGGTATTGAGGGCGGATGTGGAGAGATCGATGGGGTAATAGCGGGGTTTGTGGCCAGTGCGGGCCTGTAGGCTTTCGAGAATGGAAACAGTTTTCTTTCCGGAGCCGCTGCCGAGTTCGGCAACAACAGCGCCCGGCGGGAGAGCGGCGGCAATCCCGGGGGAGTGGGCGCGCAGCAGGCGCTCGTCGGCGCGGGTGAGGCCGTACTCGGGCAGGCGGGTGATGGCTTCAAACAGCGCGCTTCCGAGATCGTCGTAGAGGTATTTGGACGGAAGTTCGCGTTGACCGGAGCGCGCAAGGCCAGCCAGCACATCCTGTGCAAATTCGCCGAGGGAGCTACTCATTGCACGTCCACGCAGCGGAACGCGGCATGCACATAAGGATAGCTTTGACGGTACCAGTTGCGGAAGGAGCGGCGGAGGAAGCAGGCAGCGGTGCGCGGCGCGGCTCCTTTGACAACGAAATGATCGCCGTCAAAGAACTGGGCGGAGTATCCGGGATAGAAGGGGAAAGGGGAGAAGCCGGGGAAGGGAGAGAAGGGCGTGGAAGTCCACTCCCAACCGTTGCCCGCGAGCTGAGAGACTCCAAAGGCGCTGTCGCCCGCGGGGTTTGCGGTGACGGGAAGCGGATCCCAGCGGGCGAAGTCGAAGTTGCCATGGCGGGTAGCGGGCGACTGGCCACCCCAAGGGAAGGCGCGCTCTTCGCCCGCGGGTGTGCCGTAGGCGGCGCGGTGGAACTGCGCCTCGGTGGGGAGGGACTTGCCGGCGGATTTCGCGTAGGCGGCGGCTTCGGACTGCGTGACATAGACCGGCCAATCGAGCGGCAGCGGGTATTCGGCAAAGACGCCGCGATAGAACCATTCGCCTTCGCGGCGGGTCCAGTAGTGGGGCGGCGGAGCGGCTCCACTGTCGACGAAGGGGAGGTAGTCGCCGTTCGTGACTTTGTAGCGGGAGATGGCGAAAGCGGGGACGTGGAGGCTTGTTTCGGGAAATTCGTTGTCCCATCCGAAGGCGCCGCCGCGTGGCAGGCCAAGTGTGGCTGTTCCCGCGGGGATGGAAATCATCTCCGGGGCGGGGGGCTTGGAGGGAGGCAAGCCGGTGAGGGGACGCGCGTGATTTTCATTGTGCAGGATGTAGGCAAAGGTTTCCGCATGCATCAGGCGGTGCTCGATGGCGCAATGGATGAACTGCGCCGAAGCGCCGTTCAGGAGCGGGTCGAGTGTTTTGCGAACGCGGAGGTTGTAGCTCCGCACCTCATCGAGGGATGGCCAGTCCGAAGGCTGATCCTGGGGGATCTGCCCGGCCGGCGGGTCTATGCCGAAGGAGAAGAGCTTGTCAAATTCCTGGTGGAAGGATGGCATGCCGAGAGCGCGGCGGCCGATGAGGTTCCAATCGAAGGCTTCGAGGTGGCCGAGATAGAAGATCATGCGGTGACGCTCGGCGATGGGGCGGGCGTAGAGCTTCTCTGGAGAGACCAGGGCGAAGAGGGAATCGGTCTGAGCACGGGCTTCAGCCAATGCAAGCCGCGCAGACTGCGCCAAGCTCGTCATGGACATTGCGGGGGGCCTCCTTTACGGGGATGAGAATATCGGACCGCGTGGTGCGATTTTTAGCTTTCCGCGAGTTTACATTAGTGGCATAATCGGGAACAGCAGTAACAACTGTTACGAAAGTCTGAAAACATGCTTCAGGGAGCAGGCTTATGCGGCTAGGCAACATTACCCTCCTTCTCGCGTTTGCAATTCCGGGATTTGGGCAAATCACCGGCGATATCGATGTCAGGGTGACGGACCAGTCCGGCGCGGTCATTCCCAATGCCAACGTTACCATCCGCAGTAAGGCTACGGGGACCACACGCACCGCCGCCAGTGGCACGCAGGGCGGTGTGCGCTTCACACAGCTTGCCATCGGCGACTACGAGGTGAGGGTGGAGAGCCCCGGCTTTGCGGTGTACTCGGCTCCGGCGACGGTGAACAGCGGCGCCACGACGACGGTCCCGATCACGCTGGAGGTGAAAGGGACCACGGAGCAGGTAGTGGTGGTGGAAGCTTCCGTTCAACTGAACACCGTCAATTCGCAGTTGCAGAGCAATACAAACTCGCAAGCGGTGACCAGTCTTCCGATTGTGAACAGCGGAGTACTGGCGCTGGCGGGGACGGCTCCGGGAGTGATTCCCGTGACGCCGCGCAATCCGTTTCTCGGGTTGGGCAGCTTCAATTCGAACGGCGGACGCGGGCGCGGCAACAACATAACGATAGACAGCGCAACGGCGACGGATGTTTCGACAACAGGCGGGGCGGGATTGGGGACGCTGCCGATTGACGCGATCAAGGAAGTGAACCTGGTGACGAATAATTTCAGCGCGGAGTTCGGGCGGAACGCCTCGGCGCAGGTGCAGATTCTGAGCAAGAGCGGATCGAACGAATTCCACGGGAGCGCATTCGAGTTTCTGCGGAACAACGTGTTCAACGCGCGCGACTATTTTGACCGCACCGGGAAGGCGTCGATTCTGAGGAACAACGACTGGGGTGTGACCGGCGGCGGACGCATTATTAAGGACAAGCTGTTCTTCTTCGGGACCTATGAGCAGCAGAAGATTCGCGGAGCGGGAGGGACGCGGATTGCGAACATACCGACTCCGGCGCAGGTATCGGCCATTACGGACGCGACCTCGAAGCAACTGCTCACGACGTTGAAGGCGCCTACGGACGCCAGCGGCACGGTGAGCAATGCGGCTTCGAACCTGTCGGACGCCTGGGCGCTTTCAGGGCGCGTGGATGCGAACCTGACGAGACGGGACTTCTTCTATGTGCGCTACGGCATTAACAACGCGTCTTCGAGCAGCCCGGGACTGACGTTTATCAGCTCGAATCTGCCCACCAACGGAGCAACGTCGACGAACCGGCCGCAGAACGGGACGGTGAGCGAGACGCACACCTTTGGCGCAACCACGGTGAACAATTTTCTGGTGTCGTTCGGGCGCAGCCGGCCAGGGTTTCAACCGCTCGAGACGTTTGGAGGTCCGGAAGTAGCTTTCAGCGACGGCAGTATCTCGAATCTGGGCATCTGGTCCGGCGTTCCGCAGGGACGGGTTCAGAATACATATCAGTTTGTGGATACCCTAACCCACGCGCGCGGGAAACATCAGTTAAAGTTCGGGGTGGACATCAACCGCATCCAGGGGAACAGCTACTTCGACTCGAACGTGCGCGGGACGCTGACGTTCCTGAACCTGGCGGATTTTCAGGCGGGCAAACCATTCCAGTACTCGCAGCGTTTTGGCGGATCGGTGAGAGGGAACCGATTGACGAACAGCTATTTCTTCGCGCAGGATGATTACCGGGTTTCGCGCTTCCTGACATTAAACCTGGGTGTGCGGCTGGAAGTGAACGGCGGGGTTTCGGAGGTGAACAACATTCTTTCGAATCTCGACTTGAACAGCACGGCCGCGTTGGGAGGGGCCGGGAGCGGGCCGCTGGGAGCATTCGTGGCCGGGGGAACGTACTTCAACACGACGAAGAACTGGGCTCCGCGGTTCGGGTTTGCGTGGAACCCGCGCGGGGGCAAGACCTCGATTCGCGGGGGCTACGGCATCTCCTACGACTTCATCTATTTGAATCCGATCACCAACGGACGTTTCCTGCCGCCGTTCATGTATCAATTTTCACTGCCGCAGACGGACTTCGTGGGGGCGAATTCGTACGCCGCGATCATTGCGGGAACCTCGGCCTTCCAGACGCAGGGCCGGGCCACGGTGGGGACGTTCGGCACGACGATCAAGAATTTCGGAGCTGTGAGTCCGATTGACCGGGGGTTGAAGAATCCGCAGGTGCAGCAATTCAGCGTGACGGTGGAGCGGGAGATGCCCTTCCAGTTGATCGGGCGCGTTTCGTATTCGGGGACGAAGGGGAACTTCCTGCAGCGTTCACGGCCCCTCAATACGCTGGCTCCGGGGCTGTTTACGCCGCCGAAGACGGTGGAGGAGGAGACAGCGCAGCGGGCATCCGGGCTGTACACGCGGCTGAACGCGGGTTTGAACGCGGCGTTCACATCGTCAAGCAACCGGATTGACCCGCGGTTCAACGGGGTGACGCTGGTGGAATCGTCGGCCAACTCGAACTATCACTCGGTGCAGTTCTCGGCGCAGCGGCGGTTCGTCAGAGGGTATACGTTCACGGCGGCGTACACGATTTCGAAGTCGATTGACGATATCTCGGATGCGCTCGGCGTACTTGCCAACGACTCGTCGTCGCAGCAGAATCCGTTCGACAACCGCAACAACCGCGCCGTGTCGCAATTCGATATTCCGCAGCGGCTGGTGATTACGCACGAATTCGAGCCGCAGGTGTTCGCTGGGGTGTCGAATCCGGTGTTGCGGCGAGTGCTGCACGGCTGGCAGTTCGGCGGGATTTTCCAGGCGCAGTCGGGATTCCCGGTGAACCTGTTCAGCGGGACTCGCGCCGGGCTTGCGGATCCGACGCTGCTCGGCGGGAACGGAGTGGTGCGGCCTGACGTGGCGGGTCCGGTGCGGATCGACTTCAAGGCTAATCCCGGGCTGGGCGGAGGCAATCCGAACCTGGTGACAGGGTCCGGCCTGGCGCAGCCGCTGGTGGGCGCATTCGGCACGCTCGGAAGAAACCGGCTGCGGCAGAACGCGCTAATCCAATCCGATATGACATTCGGCAAGGAGTTCGCCATTACGGAGAAGATCAAGACGCGCTTCCAGGCGCAGATTGAGAACATGTTCAACAACACGACGTTCAGCCGGCCGGGCGCCACGTTCTCGGCTCCGGCAACGTTCGGGTATTACGCGGATACGGATTCGAACTCGCGCAACATGACGATGACGATGCGTGTGATCTGGTAAGGCCCACGGCAGCCGGGTGTGGCATGTGAAATGCTGTACCTTTCGTGAGTGCGCGAAAGGATAGCACTATGTCGCCATTTCGAAAGATACTGTTTGCCGCGGATTTGTCCAAGGCGTGTCAGGCGGTTGCTCCTTATGTGCGTGAAATGACGGAGCGGGCTGGGGCGGAACTGGTGATTTTGCACGCCACCGAGATCGCCGCCGTCCCACCTGACTCGCTGCGGCCGTTCCTGGCGGAGAGCCTGCCCCTGTACGCCGCCATCCGAAAGGAGCAGCGGGAGCGGCTGGAGGCATTCACCGGCGAGCATTTCGCCGGGCTGAGGCCGGAGTTGCTGCTGGTGGACGGGGAAGCCGGAACGGCAATTGAAGAAACGGTAAAGCGCCGGGGATCGGACCTGGTGATGATGCCGACCCACGGAAGGGGCACGCTGCGGCGTTTTCTGCTTGGCTCGGTGACAGCGAAGATGCTGCATGACCTGAGTTGCGCCGTGTGGACGGGAGTTCACCGGACAGACGGCGGGTATCAACCGCGGCTGCCCTACCGCTCGATCGTTTGCGCGGTGGACTTCCATGAGGAGGACGCGGGCGTGATCCGGGCGGCAGGCGAACTGGCGAAGGCTTACGGGGCGAAGCTCTCGGTTACGCACGCGATGGATTGGCCGGCATCGAACACCCTCATCGAATT
>JADLBG010000341.1 GCA_020847895.1 Bryobacterales bacterium | reverse complement strand
GCAGGTCCCCGCGAAGGATGCGGTAGGATTTTCCGCCGGTGTGGTAACGGTATTGACGGATGGCGGCCACGTTCGCCGGTTCGTTGGGATGCACCGGCTCGGCGGTCAGCACGGGCTCGCGAAACTCCGCCAGTTGCGGAGCCGGCGAGCTCGATGGCGGCTCGATTTTCGTGTAGGCCACCTCCGTGGCGGCGGGCGCGTTCCGGCTGAACGTCCGCCCGTCGCCGGCCCAGGCAAACCACAGCCTCCCCGCCGCGTCCAACGCACCGGCGATACGCACGTCGTTGCGCCCTTCCGTCCCCTCCAGTTTCATCGCGGGAGCCCAATGGTCCCACTCGAGGGAGGTAACCAACACTTCCCATGCGCCGCCCGCGCCCCAGTTGTTCTGCACCCGCGTCCGGAAGCGAGTGAGGGAACGGCCCACGGCCCAGACTCGCCCGGCGGCGTCCACCTGCACGCGAGCCATTTGAAAGTAATCGCGATACTCCGGCCGGATGGCGTTCATGATGTCCGGGGGCTGCATGAGCCGGTCTCCTTCGAGCACGGCCATGCGCACCGCGCGCGTGCGGTACAATCCGTTCCCGCCGCGCGGCCGGAAGTGCTGGCTGTTCCAATCCTTGCCCCAGTTCGCTTCGGCGGCATCCCAGGAGATCCACAGGCGGTTGGCCCTGTCGCAAGCGAGCGACACATTCGCGTCATAGCCGGCGGATTGGGTCACGCGGCGCACCTCGCCCAAACGGCCGTCCGCGCCGAGGCGCCGCACATAGACGTCGAAGTTCCCGCTCTCGTAGCCGTCCCAGCCGATCCACACGTTTCCGGCGGAATCCGCCGCCGCGGACGGCGCCCAATGATCGCCGGCGCCCGTGCTCACGCGGACCTCGCCGGACCATGCCTGCCCGTCCCACGTCTTCATCAGGATGCGCGACTGGCGGCCGCGGAATCCCTGCCACACCACATGCAATTTCCCTCTCGCATCCCGCACCGCCGCGTGATAAAGGTTCGGACCTTCCTCTCCCGTAATGCGCTCCGCCGCGGACCATTTCCCGTTGGAAAAGTAGCGGCCGTACAAACCCCACACCCCGCCTCCCTTGGCTGACCAGATGAGCCACATCCGTTTCCGGCCGTCCTCTGCGAGCGCCGTACGGAAGTTGTCGGTCATTTCACCGCTCAGCATCACCGGAGGCTCCCATGCGGAGGCCCCGTGATGCGACACCCAGACGGCGTCCTTGCGATCGGCGTAGGAGATCCAACTTGCCCACAGATCGCCGCGGGAGTCCGCGGCGAGGGCGGGATAGTCGTTCTCGCCGGGCTGCCGGGTCAGCGTCACCGTGGGGGGAAGCCGCTCCACGGTCACGTCGCCGTCGAGGAATTCCGCCGGCTTACCCGCGGCTATTCGGTCGAGCGAAAAGGCGAAACTCCCCGATGCCGTCTTCACGCTCACGCGCGCATTCGCCGGCGCCTCCATCACCGCCACAATGCCGTTCGGAATCAACTCCCATGGCTTGGTGTGCACGGGATCATACCCGCGGGGCGAAGTGGAATCCATGTAGTTCGTGGCGCGGCTGGTCAGCTTCCATTTGCTGCCAAGAATGGCGTCCTGATGCTCGAAGAAGACCCCCCGCAGCCGCTGCACCGTTCCGCGGTCCAGAGTGATCTCTCCGTCCCATGTTTTCGGATGATGCCGCTCGACGCCAAACATGATCCGCAGCGTCACCTCCGCTTCCTCTTTCGCATCCCCGATTGCCACCGGGGTTGTCTGCGCCGTCTTCAGATAGGCGGGAACCAGCAGCAGCGCCGCCGCGCCCGTCCACATCCAGGTTTTCTTCCAGGTTTTCGCAGCCACGTTTCCCCCCCCAGCCATTATTCCTCATCGGGGGGCGCGTCTCGACGCTCTGCTGGAGCGCGCTAATGCCCCGCATCCAGGCCATTGAGTCCACGCTTGTAGTTCGGATCAATGGCGGCGATATCGGTCCGGTAGGTCACGGAATTCGCGGCAGGGAAGTTCGCGGGAACCTTTTGGGTCACCCTTCCCGTCGCCGCCCACTCGGTCCCCCGCTGAAGGGTGGTGAGGAAACCCACGCAACTCAGCGCGTTGATGTCGTGGCCGAGCGTGGTGTGGAAAATTCGCCCCCTGCCGTAGGTGAGCACGATCAGCACGGGCTCGTCTTTCCCGGTTCCCTTGTTCGCCGGATCAGAGAAGGCCGTAGCGAGCACCGTCATGTGCTCTCCCGGCCCTCGCAGCGAGTTGTACAGTTCATCTCCCTGGTGCATCCACACGTTGGGCAGACCCCGGAGGATGGGATGCTCGCCGTCGCGCGCCACTACTGAGAAGGGGACGCGGGCGCCGTGCCCGCCGGCGTTGCCCGGAGACGCATCGGAGGCGAGCCTTCCGCCTTGAAAGAACCAATGCGGCCCGGCGGCCTGGTTCCGGCCCCGCCAGCCTCCCACGCCGATCATCCGGTTATACTCTTTCCAGCCCGGGAAGGCGTTGTCGGCGGCGTGCACCACCACCAGCCCTCCGCCGTTCTTCACAAAGCGGTCGAAACCCGTCTTCAACTCCGCCGGCCATTCGAGAGCGTCATAATTCGAAACGATCACCTGGTATTTTTCGAATTGCGGATGAAAATTTCCGAATCCCTGGGAGGAGGGCGGTGCAGTCACGACGTCCACCTGAAATAACCCGGCCTCTTCGAGTTCTTTCCGCAGGGCGATGGTGGTCAGTTGCCATTTGTGATAGGGCCCGCCGCTTTCACCGTCCAACAACATCACTTTGATGGGGCCGGCCGCGTGCGCAGGCAAACTCGACACCGCCATCATGACGCCGGCCGCCAGCGGAAGAATGATCTTCGCCATGGCTGAAGAATAACAGAAACCGCTATTCCTTCATTCCATACCACTTGCCGATGGCTTCGATCTTGTCGCGGATCAGACTTTGGAACTCCGAACGCATCGACGTCGATGCCATCGACCCGCTCGAGGAGAAGCCGCCCAGGCTGAATACATAATCCTTGAAGTTGACCGCGTCGGAGACGAACAACTGCGTGCCTTCCCCGTTCAACACTCCGTACACCGCGGCATAACTCGAAGCGATGAGATAGTTGTCACTGCGATAGGCGCCCTGCTCTTCCGGCCGTTCGGTGAATAGCGGCCTACCCTGAAACTCGTGCTTCACGACGGGCCGGTGTCCCAGGAGATAGTAAAGCGTCGGTGTGATGTCGGTGGAAAACGCCACCACCTTCGGCACGGAAGACAGTCCGCGCAGCGACGCGGGCAGGTGGATCAGAAGGGGGATACGCACGATTTCCGGATAGATGGTGTAGGCGTGTCCCCAGCGGCCTTCCTCGCCGAGCGAATCGCCGTGGTCGGCGGTGAAGATGACGATGCTGTCGTCATAGATCCCCTTGTCTTTCAGATATTGGATGAACTTCCCGAAGCAGCCGTCAATACGCCGGAGCCTTGAAGCATACGGCGGATAGAAGCCCTTGTAGTCTCTGTCATCTATCGCCTTGCCGCCCTCGCGGTTGATGCGCGAGATATGAATGTTTTGAGGCTGGGTATAGGAAAACAGCCCGCCGCGCGGGGCGCCCTCGGCCGTGATCTTCCCCTCCAACTCCTCGAGCGATGAACATAGGTCGTAGTCCATTGTCGCCCTGTTATCGTCGAGCGCCTGGAGTTTCGGCCACGGCGTGACTACCGTTTCGAGGATGGTGTCCCGGCTGACGAAGGCCTTGTACTGGTCGGCCTCGAGCAGTTTCTGGAGCGTGTTCATCGGCCGGAACGGAGTCACGTACTGCTTGTGCAGCAGCATCCCTCCGGCCCAGATGGAGGGCTCGGAGAGCCCCGTGCCGCCGTAATGGGTGAACGCGTTCTGAAAGACGACGCTCTCCTTGCCGAACTCGCCCAGCGCGGGGGTGAAATCGACGCTGCTGTTGTAGGCGGATACGTAATCCTGGCGCAGGCTGTCCACCACGATCATGAAGATGTTCGGCCGGGTGGCGGCGGGGTCCAGTTTCTCCACCACCTTCATCTCGACGGGTTTGGTCTCCACCGACCGCGGGATGTTGGTGTGCTTCGAAAGGTAGCGGTAGAACTCGGGGTCCACCGATTGCGCGGGGGAGACGGCGTCGCGGATCAACTTGAAGGAAACGTCATATCCGGTGTATTTCTCGAGAAACGCGGCGCTCATGAGCGGGCTGCGGGTCTGCTTCCAGAACATGCGCTGGGTGGCCTGAAGCGTCCGGTATCCGGCAAGGACAGCCAGCGCCGCGAGCAGCAGGACAATGGAGCGTTTCCTCATGGACGGCAACAGGAAGGCGGTCTTATAGCAGACGCGGAAGACGGCGATCCAGATGATGAGGATGGTCAGCTTCTGCATCAGGTAGTTCCAATCCATCTTCGAGGTCTGGAACAGCAGCGCCCCGGCGGTGAGCGTGATGGCCGCCAACATCAGCGCCAGACGGCGCCGGCTCATCGGAGTTTTCTCCCCGCTGATCCAGAAGGAGAGCGCCAGTCCGCTCTGCACCACGCCGCGGGTGCGCAGATACAGACGAAGGCAGATTCCCGACAGAAAACAGGTAGCCACGAAGGCGAACACCGCTGCGTACAGATCGGCCTTCCAGTCGCTGAATGAGATTGCGGGAAAGATAATCATGTGGAACACCACCCAGAGCAGAGCGGCGCCCAGCAGGTGGTAGAGCGCGAATTCGATGCGCGCGGGGCGGCGGAACCAGCTTGCCAGCACGGCGAGCAGGTTCAGCACGATGAAAAACAGCATCAGCACGAGAAGGTGGGACATGAGGTCCCACCCGGCGGCGAATACGCCGGCGCCGATATTCCAATCGATGGGGTGGGCCCGCAGGTAGACCCACGCGCTGGAAAACCCGGCCAGGAACAACGAACTTTGCCAGGCTGCGCGAAACACCGCCGCGTCCTCGGGGCAGGCTTCGCGCGCCCAGTCCACCACCGGGATGAGTTCGCACCAGTCGATGAGGGCCAGCAGCAACACCGGGACCAGCGCGGCCATCCCAAACAAATAGCTGCGGATATCATTTTCAAGATGCGCCATCACCGGCACGAGCAGCAGCACGATGCTTTGCAGCGCCAGCAGCAGCACCCAGATCCGACGCAGCCTCCGCCCCGTGGGGCTGATGGAGAAGCCTCGCGGACGATCGAAGCCAAGCGTGGCGATTCCCACCAGGACGGCCGCCAGATGAAGCCACGAATGGACGCGGGAAAACTGGTTCAATGCGGGAATCAGCCCTCCCTTGTGTACCTGCTGGTAGGTGAACGGCACGTAGGCGAGCAGTGCCCAAAGAGAGGAGAACAGGAAGAATCCCGTAAAGACCGTCCGCCCCGTGAGAAAAGCCAGCCAGTGTTTCATTTCCCTCAGCGCACCAATACAGACTGCCGGGCGGTCCGCGCCAGCATGACTCGGAAATCCTTGTCCTGCGGGCGCACCCTCTTGCCCCGCAGCAGATACTCCCGTGCTGCTTTATAGTCGCCCGTCCGGATGCACGCCATCCCCGCCGCGAGGAGGGCGTCGGCGTTGTCCGCCCGCGTCTCGAGCAACTTCAGGACGCGTTCCTTGGCCACCGCCGCTTTCCCCAGACGGGTCTCGCAGCGGGCCTTTCCGATAATCACATCCGGATATCCCGGGGAACGCTTCAGCGCTTTTCCGTACAGATCGTCCGCCTCCTTATACTTCCCCTTGCGTTCCAGGGCGTGACCCATGAACATCAGGTTGTCGCTGTTCTCCTCGAGCGCGAGGCAGCGCTCGAAGGCCTTGTAGGCTTGATCTTCCTGCTCCATGCGCCGGTAGGCGAGCCCGATCTGCGGGCACCCGTCCGAGGGGATCGGGGCGTAGACCAGATACTGCTCCCACATCGCGGCCTCGTCTTTCCACCGCTCCAGCTTGTTGTAGATGCGCGCCAGTTGATCGATATAGATGCTGTTTTCCGGATAGGCTTTGTACAACTCGAGGGTCGGCTTCAGCGCATCCTCGTAGCGCTGCTCCTGCATCAACTGCCGCCCCCGCGCCAGCAGGCGCTGCGCCTTGGCGCTGCTCAGATGATTTTCCGCGTCCGCGTCAGCGCCTTCGTCCACATACGGATTCAGCCACAGCGACCAGTAAAACAGATACAGGATCAAACAGGGGAGCAGGAAGCGTACGGAGGGGATATCCATGGGCGCCTTCAAAACCGGTAGTCCAGTGATCCGTCCAGAATGTACTGCCGCACCCCTTTCCTCCCGTAGCGGTCCTGGAGGCTTATCCCGCAGGTGAAGTTGTACACCCAGCGGGCGTTGAGCTTGCCGTTAAACTCCGCTATGAATGTGTTCGACCGCAGCACGCCGATCTCGTTCGCCCTCCGCACCTCGAAGGGCGACGCCCCCCTCCCGTACCGGAATCCAATGAATTTTTCATGATCGTCAAAGTAACGCCGCACCGAATACTGCAGCGAGGGGCTCCAACCGAACTCGTCGCGACTCAGGAACGTGCGGGCGGATACCAGGTAGTCCCCGAAATATCTCCCCAGTGATCCTGTGTAGAGCGTAAATGGCGAGGTGAAACGGAACCTGCGAAACCCGAAAGAGCCCTCCATCGACAGCGGGAGATTCTGGAATACTTCGCCCGCGAACCGGTAGGCGGGAAACAGTTGGCGGTCCGGCGAAAAGCCGCCATTCAGGAACAGGTAGGTCCCCGGGCGCAGCCTCGGATACGCTTCCATCTCGACCAACCGGCTGTTGAAGCCGAACCGGCTTGCCTGCGTGAACCGCACCCCTACCCTGCCAATGGAGAACATCCGCTTGAAGGTGACGCTGCTCTCCCGCCATTCGGAACCGTTGTCGCTGAACCACGAATAGAAGTGGTCGACGCCAACGTCCCAGTTCCGCTTGGTTTCCATCAGTTGTTCCCGCAGATGCCGGGCTTCCTTGTTGCCGGGTTCCAGTTCCAGCAGGTTGTTGGCCAGTTCGAGCGCGTCTTTCTGCTGATTCAGATCGCGCAGGGCTTTCACGCGGGCCAGCAGGTAATTTACATTTCCAGGGTCCCGGCTTTGCCCCTCGCGCGCGAGCTTCTCGGCCCGGTCCGGATGATTGGACCACATCTCGACGCGAATCAGGGCTTCGCGGGCATCGGTGTAATCCGGGCTGGCTTCGAGGACGGCATCGAGGGCGAGGCGGGACTCTTCATAGCGGCCGTCCCAGGAAAGAATAATCCCATACATGAGACGCGAATCGATATCGCGGGGATGTTCGCGAAGCTGCTGCTCGAGCATCGCAATGGCCTGAGGCCGCTTGCCGCCGGTGGCCAGGTTTCGCGCCTGGATCATGATGCTGTCCGGCTCGGCCGAACAGGCAGCGGCGTAGGCCCCCAGGAGAAGGAACACCCGCCACGGCCGGTCAAGGGTTCGCCTTAGATTCATGATCGGTATCTCCCTTGCTATCGGAGGAATTCAGCGTTCCCTTTACAACCCCTCCCCTTATCCGTTCTGCTCCCCCTACTTCCTACCCGCGGACTAAAGTGGGGGCCTGAGAATGTCGAAGGAGTGGGGGAGCAAGTTTCTATCGCAAATAGCCCCGGATGTGTCACCGCCGGGCAGCACACACCGAACATGCGCATCGTCATGAATGGCTCCGGGTTGAAATTCCTGCGAACGCTGGGGTTCCAACTCGGCCTTGCCGAAGCGCCCCCTTCCCCGGTTCCGTCACTTCCACCGGCCCTCAAGCCGAAGGCCATGGCCGCCGCCGCTCCCCAGAGTAATGGGTTCGCTTTCCACGACTTGCAGGCATCCATCGCGGTATCCGAGGCAAGCCGCGCCATGCAGGAGGATATGGGCTTGCGGACATCCAGCCTCCTGACGGCGCGGCCTCCCGAAGATCCGGCCCCTCGGGAGCCCGACTCCTCGGACGAAGTTTTGGCGAACCTGCTCCGCATGATGGAGAAGCCCGCTCCAGAGCCCCGGCTGGTGCATGAGATTCGCCTCGACCTCCAGGGCTTGCTCGAGGCCCTGAGTTCGCAAGACACGCCGCACGCAGATTCCATCGCTTTCCCCCGGAATCACCAGCCCACCCAGTACGCCGCCCTCAACGGCAGGAAAGTCACTCTCGCGCTATCCGGCGCCGAACTACGTTCGGCCCAGGAACTCCTGGAGCGCCAGAACTGCAATGTCCGGATTCTGGAGGGAGAACTCACTTCCACGCTTTCGCTGGAATCGCTCGATACAGAAATCCTCGTCGTTGGCGCGCCCCCGGAATGGGAACTCACCGAGCCGATCGACCCAGGTTTTCTATCCCACACTCCGGCCAGCATCCTAGTCACCGGACCCCGCCGTTTGCTCACCCGGCTCGCCCAAATCCCCCAACCAGGCCCCAGAGACTACCTCGCGGCGCCCTGGCAGGAAGAGGAATTCGCCTGGCGCGCGGCCATGCTTGCCTCGCGCCCAGCGCTTCCGAAGCGGTTAGCGGAGACTGTCCCCAAGAGGGAGAAACCCGAAATTCTCATCGCCGACGACGACGTGACGACGCGCACTTTGCTCGGGTCTCTGCTCTCCAAACACGGCATGACCTGCCATATCGCGGAGAATGGCAGTGAAGCGCTCGACATCTTCAAGGCCAGGCGCCCGTGCGCGGCAATCCTCGACATCATCATGCCGTCGATGGACGGCTTCCAGGTGCTGGCGGCCGTGAAGCAGGATCCCGCCCTTCAGCGCACCCCGGTCATTCTGCTCACCTCGCGCAACTCCGAGGTGGACAAACTGCAGGCTTTCGCTCTTGGGGCCGACGATTATCTCACCAAGCCGTTCAGCCCCATGGAACTCGCCGTGCGCCTCAAAAGGCTTCTCAAACGGTCATGAAACGGCTATCCCTCGCGCTTTCCCGGGTGCGCGATTTCTCCCGCTCACCGGCGGCGGACCGTGCGTTCGTGCTGCTCAAAGTCTGCTTCGTCCTTTCGCTTCTGGTGTACATGGCCTGGCAGGTGCACCATCAGGTGTTCTCCCGCCGTGTGCGCGAAGTTCCCCTGTCAATGGCCCTTTCTTTCCTCTCGGTGCAGGTCATGCTGATGGCCGCCGAGTTCCTCCTCTCCTGCCTCATCAAGCAAAAGGACGCCACGCGCCGCAGTTTCTCATCCCGCGCTCTCCCGCTGATCCGCAAGAATCTCGCCGAGCACATTGCCGGAGAGGACCGCTATCGGGCGCTGCTCGCCATGTGCCTGGTGCACGGGTCGGATGTGCAGCGGGCCCTCGCGGATTTTCTCGGCTCCGTGGAGGGATCCGCCCGCGCGCGCCTCACCGCGCTCGCCTCCGATTTGGGAGTGAGTTGGGTTTGGGAAAAGGTGGCGCTGTATGGCGCCGCCGAACAGCGCAAGGACGCGGCGTTCCACCTTGGCCTGCTAGCCACTTCCTCGTCCCGTGAAGTGCTCCGCCGGATGCTCTCGGATGCATCCCCGCACGTCCGCACTGCCGCGTGCCGCTCGCTGCTGCGGATGGGAGAGCCCGCGGATGTGGACCAGGTTTTCCGCTCCTGCCTCGAATCGCCGCTGCTCGTCCGGATCCTGCTCATGACGGACCTTCAGCCCCATGCCCCTCGCCTGCTCGAGGAGGTTTTCCCTCGAGCACTTGCCGCCGGAGAAGCATCTCAACTCGTGGCCGCTCTCGAAATCGCGGCCGGCTGGATGTCCCGTCTCCCGTACGGCATGTTGGTGTCCCTGCTCGTCCATCCCCGCGCGCCGGTCCGGGCGGCCGCGTTTCCCTTGCTTCAATTCGCAGGCTGCCCGGCTCAAGCGGAGACGTGGATCTTCGCCGGGCTCGCCGATCCGGAGGAAGCGGTTCGCCTCGCCGCCGCGCGCCTCGCAGGCAAACTGGGCATCCGCTCGGCCATTCCGGCTCTCGAATGGTCCCTAGGCGATCCACACGGGGAGTTGACGCGCGAGTCGCTCCGCGCGCTCGCCGCCATGGGCCCGGAAGGATGGGGGATCCTCGAACGCTCGGTCCTCTCCCCCGATGCGAAACTCGCCGCCCGCGCCGCCGAGGCTCTGAGCGCCGCGCACCTTTCCCCATTCGAGGCCGCATGATTGACTACGACTCGATAGATATCCTCGTCCACCGCGTCTACTTCTTCTTCGAGAGCGGCATTATCCTCTACGTCTTTATCATCAACGCAATCTACTTCTTCCTCACCGTGGCCGGATTTTTCTGCCTGCGCCGCTACCACTCCACCTTTTCGCGGGAGGAAAAGGACCTCCTCATGAAGTCGCCCCTCATGCCCGCCATCTCGCTGATCGTGCCCTCCTATAACGAGGCGATGACCATTCGCGAGAGCGTCGGCGGGATGCTGCGGCTCGATTACCCGAACTACGAAGTGGTGGTCGTCAATGACGGCAGCAAGGACGACACGCTGAAGATCCTGATCGAGGAGTTCAAACTTTATCTCTCCGCGCGCGACGTTAGCGGAAGCCTTTTCACCAAACCCGTGCGCGGCGTCTATGAGTCCAGGGAACCGGTCCGCCTGCTGGTGATCGACAAGTTCAACGGGGGAAAGGCGGACTCGATCAACGCCGGCATCAATGCCGCCTCGTCTCCGTACGTGATGGTGGTGGATTCCGATTCGCTCATCGAAAAGGACGCTCTCTTCCAGATGATCAAGCCCTGCCTGGAAGATCCGGAGCGGGTCATTGCCGTGGGCGGCACCGTGCGCGCCGTGAATGACTGCGATGTTCTCCATGGCCGGGTACGCCGCATCCGCTCCGCGAGTTCCTGGCTCGCCAATTTTCAGGCGGTGGAGTACCTGCGCGCCTTCTTTGGCGGGCGCGTCGGGTTCAGTCTGCTCAACTCCCTCCTCATCATTTCAGGCGCCTTCGGACTCTTCCGCCGCGATGCGGTTCTCGAAATCGGCGGCTTCGAAGAATCCACCATTGGAGAGGACATGGAACTGGTGGTGCGAATGCACCACTACTACATCAAGAACAAGAAGCCGTACCGCATCGTTTACGTCGCCCAACCGGTGTGCTGGACCGAAGTCCCCGACTCGCTGAAGATCCTCAAGCGGCAGCGCAAACGATGGCAGCGGGGAACCGTCGAAAGCCTGTGGCGACACCGCGAGATGCTTCTCAACCCCAAGTACGGCACGGTCGGCTTATTCGCTTTCTCCTACTTTTTCCTGTTTGAAATGCTCGGACCAGCCGTCGAATTTCTTGGCTACTTTCTCACTATTCTGGGCCTGGTTTTCCGCATCATCGCGCCCTCGGTGGCCATTCTTTTCTTTTCCGTGTCCATCATGTCGGGTATGCTCCTCTCCACCAGCGCCGTCCTGCTCGAGGAGTTCACGGTCTGCCGCTACCCAAGCTGGCGCGATAGCTGGAGACTGTTTGCCGCGGCCATCGCCGAGAACTTCGGTTTCCGGCAAATGCTCACCCTGTGGCGCGTCCAGGGATTGATTGACGGCATCAAGGGCAAGCGGGGAGGCTGGGGAGCGATGGAGCGGAAGGGGTTCAATGTAGTGGGCAAGCCCTGAGGCGGATGCGCCCCCCGTCAGGAAGCGCAGGCCGGTCTGAAGATCTCCTGATCCATTTTCTTCAGCGATGGGCTTACCGCGGGCCGGAAGTCCATCTTCGCCAGCACGTCCTTCGCGACATCAATTCCGGGAGCAACCTCGATCAATTCCAGGCCGTCTTCGCGCAGCCGGAAGACGGCGCGTTCGGTGACGTACATCGCCTCGGCTCCGTGCCGCAACGCCACGCGCGAGGCGAAGCTGATCTG
>JADLBG010000340.1 GCA_020847895.1 Bryobacterales bacterium | reverse complement strand
GACGAGTTCAACCCGGAGTACAATTTCGACCGTCCCGGCCGGTTCGGGATGGCGAACGTCGGGCGGCCGGACACCAACGGGTCGCAGTTCTTCATCACGGAGGTTCCCACGCCGCACCTCAACCAGCGGCATACGATCTTCGGCCAGGTGATCGCGGGTCAGGAGGTGGTGAACGAGATCGCGCGGGTTCCTCGCAATGAGCGGGACAAGCCTCTGGAGGATGTGAAGATCGTTTCGGTGACGTTCCAGCGTGTGGGTCCGGTTCCGCCGAACGCTCCGGAGGTGGCGCCCGTGGTGAAGAAGGCGGTTCCGGCGCAGAAAAAGGCGGCGCCGGTCACCAGGAAGGCGGTTCCGAAGAAGGCTGCCACGGTCACGAAGAAGTGAGGGCTGTCAGACCGCATCCTCCACGCGCATGGTCATTCGCTTTCCATGGCTGGGATCAAATACCGCACACTCCCGTGCGGTTCTCCGCCACGCTCACTCATGCCGGGTCCATGGATGGGATCAAACATCGGCGCGCGGGGAGGCAGCCTGCCGGCATGACGATCGCTGCATCGCGATGCATCCGCCCCTGCCTCAGGTGCTATCCTCATAAGCTTATGTCGAAGATGCGTGATGAAATCCGGCAGCAGCCGACGGCGCTGGAGCGCACGCTGCGGCTGGAATTGCGGAACGTGGAGAAGCTTCGCAAGCGGCTGGCGGCGAATCCTCCGCGGATGATCGTTCTGGCGGCCCGCGGCACGTCGGACAACGCCGCCCTGTTCGGCCGCTACCTGCTCGAGATTGCCACGGGTATTCCGGTGGCTCTTGCTGCTCCTTCCATATTTACCCTGTACGGCGCTACGCTTCGCTTTGACGGGACTCTCGTTGTGGCGATCTCGCAGTCAGGAGAATCGACGGACACGAATCTCGTCCTCGAGCGCGCCAAGGAAGGCGGAGCCCTTACCATCGGCATCACGAACGAGCCGGAAAGCACGCTCGCCAGGATGGCCGAATACACCTTCCTGGTCCGCGCCGGAAAGGAGAAGAGCGTCGCCGCCACCAAGACTTACACCGGGCAGTTGCTGATGCTGTATCTGCTCGCTTACGCGCTGGGGGCGCGGTTGAAGCTGGACGACCTGCGGCGGCTGCCGGACTGGGCATCGGCGTCGCTCAAACTGGAGAAGGAGATTGCGGACCGCGCCGAGCGGTACCGTTTCATGACGCACTCGGTGGTTGTAGGCCGCGGTCTGAACTACGCGAACGCCTTCGAATTCGCGCTGAAGATGATGGAAACGTGCTACGTGGTGGCGGAGCGGTTCTCTTCGGCCGATTTTCTGCACGGCCCGATTGCGATGGTGGAGAGTTCCTTCCCGGTGTTTCTCTTCGCGCCGGGCGGGGTCACCTGGGCCTCGATGAAGGAGATGCACGACAAGCTGACGAGCTTGAAGGCGGAAACGCTGCTCATCACCGACGCATCCTGCCGGGAGGCGGCGGCGCTCGACAAGCGGCGTGTGATCACCGTTCCAGCAAGACTGCGGCACGCGGGTCCGCTTCCCGAGGAGGTGTTCACGCCCATCCCGTATATCATCCCCGCACAGTTGTTCGCCGCCAGCCTGGCGGTGGAGAAGGGCCTGGATCCGGACCAGCCGCGCACGCTCAGTAAGGTTACACGGACTCTGTAAAGGCGTCAGCGGATGTCGATGATCTTGTTCTCGGTAATCTCCAGCGTCTGGGTGGGCGTCTTCACTCCGTCCGGCAATTCCAGGTAGATGGTGTACGTCCCGGCAGGCAGGCTCACACGCGCCGGGGCCTTGTCCTTCCAGGGCTTCCCATTGAGATAGATGGTGGACCCGGCGTGGCCGTGCACAGCCACAAGTCCCATGGGGCGATCCAGTTGGATGGAGATGTCCAGCTGGTCCGGCACGCGGATAAGACGGTGTGTGTCCTTGTAGCCCTCAAGCGATGCCGATAAGTAGTATTCACCCTTGGGAAGATCGAGTGAGCAGGGCGTGACGCAACTCTGGCCTTTTGCCGACACCTTCGCGCCGGGAGGATCAGTCAGGATCTCGACGGGGACCACTTCGGGCTCGGGCGCCGTTGCCGGGAGCTGGTTCCTCGGGATTGGGGCCGGGGCTGCTTTCCGGGCCGGGATGGTTTCGGATGATTTCGGGGATGGTGTTCTCTGGACAGGCGCTGAGGTGGCAACAGGCGCCGGGTCGGCCGGAATCGGGACGTCCGATTTTCGGAGCGAAAACCAGGCGAAGAATCCACCCGCAACCACCAGGACTCCCGCCGCGAATCCCGCCAGCGCCTTCCTTCCCTCTCGCTTCGGAGGCGTAAACGGTTCCGCCGCCGGGGTAGCAGCGGGTTGCGGAAGTTCCCACTTCGGCGCGGGCAGAGCGGCAATTTCCGCGGGCGCCTGGACTTGCGAGCCGCGCACGGTGCGCGTGGGGCGCCAGGTCTTGCGAGTCTCGCACGCATTCTTCAGTGCGTGGACAAACTCCATGCAACCTCCGTAGCGGTCGCCCGGTTCCTTGGCAAGCGCTTTCTGAAGCACCACCTCCACCGCCGGAGATACGGAGGGATTCAACTCCCTCACCGGAGTGGGGGGTTGAAAGACGATGTTGTACAACAAGCCGGAGATGGAATCGGCCTGGAATGGCTTCTGGCCGGTTAACAGCTCAAAGGCGACGACAGCCAGCGAAAACTGATCGGTGGCCGGGCTTAGGGGCTTGTTGGAGATCTGCTCCGGAGCCATGTAAGATGGCGTTCCGAGCACCATTCCGGAGGTGGCTGTCTTTTGGGAATCGAGGCGCGCGACGCCGAAATCGGCAACCTTCACCTTACCGGACGGCGTTACCATGAGGTTTGCCGGCTTGATGTCCCGGTGCAACACTCCTTTGGAATGGGCATAGTCTATGGCGGCGGCGGTCTGCTCGAGCATGCTCAAGACCTCGCCGGGTTCG
>JADLBG010000339.1 GCA_020847895.1 Bryobacterales bacterium | reverse complement strand
CAGATCACCTGTGCCTCCTGCGGGTCCACCATTCAGTGCGAACCCGCCGAAATGACCGGTTCCTGCCCGTTTTGCGCCGCCAACTTCGTCAGCCAGCCGAAAGCCGCCGATCCGCTGGTGGCGCCGAACGCGATTCTTCCCTTCCACCTGCCGAAGGACAAGGCCACGGACGGCGTGCGGCAATGGCTGCAAGACTTGTGGTTCGCCCCATCCGATCTGAAGAAGATCGCGCGTCCGGAAGGGATCCGCGGCATGTACACCCCGTTCTGGACTTTTGACGCCCGCGCCGAAGCCACCTATCAGGGCCGCCGCGGCGAGTATTACTACGTCACCGAGACCTACTACACCACTGATTCCAACGGCCGGCAGGTGCGGATGGAGCGGCAGGTGCGGCACACCCGCTGGTACCCCGCCTCAGGGCGGGTGTCGAACGCCTTTGACGATGTTCTGGTCCCGGCCACCCGCTCCGTGGATGCCGCCCGCCTCAGCAAACTTGAACCTTGGGACCTTCCGCGGGCTCAGCCCTACGACCCCGCCTACCTGCCCGGATTCCAGGCGCAGCGTTACCAGGTCGAACTCCCGGAGGGCCTCCAAGCCGCGCAGGTGCTCATGAGCCACGCCGTCGAACACGGCGTACGGGAAGACATCGGCGGAGACGAGCAGATCATCGATTCGCTCGACATTGACTGGCGCGATATCACCTTCAAACACTTGCTGCTCCCCGTCTGGATCGGCGCGTACCGCTTTCACGGCAAGGTGTACCAGGTGATTGTCAACGCCCGGACCGGAGAAGTGCAGGGAGAACGCCCGTGGAGCGCCGCCAAGCTGGCGCTGCTGATTGTGGCGGTTCTCATCGCGCTGGTGATCGTCGCTAAACTCTGGCCGAATTGACTTGCGCTTACCGCAACAGCGCCGCGAGATCCTTCTGTCCCGCTTCCATGGCCAGATCGTACGGAGTCTTGCCCGCCTTATTGCGGCTTTTCTTGTCCGCTCCGCGATCGAGAAGCAGAAACACCACGTCGCGGCGACCGTAGCTTGCGGCGATGTGCAGCGCGGTAGCGCCCGATTCCGTGTCGGTGACGTTGAGATCCGCGCCTTTGTCAAGCAGCAGCGCCACCACGGCGGCGTGCCCTCCCAACGCGGCGTCCTGTAGAGGAGTAGTGCCTGTTGGCCCGCGAGCATTCACATTCGCGCCGTGGGAGAGAAGGAAATCTACCATCGCCGTCTGGCCCTTCAGCGCTGCATCCGGCAGAAGGGAAGTGGCCTCCCCAGGCCCCTTCATCAACAGTTCGACGATTTCCGTTTCCCCGCGCATGACGGCGTTTTTCATGATCCGCCGGCGGGTGTCGGCGCCCAGTTTCGCCCCATGGGCGAGCAACGCTTCGGCGGTAGCCCGCTGGCGGTAGCGCAACGCCAGTTCCACCACGGACGCGCCTTCGGCATCCTTGCTGTCAGGATCGGCTCCGGCGCCGATCAGAAGTTTCACCACGTCTGCGTGGCCTTTTGACGCTGCCTGTTGCAGCGCGCTGTTCGACACTTTGGCTCCATGCGCGAGCAACAACTTCACTACCGCTGTCTGGCCCTTCACCGCTGCTTCATCGAGCGCGGTAGCTCCGCTTGCGTCTTTCTGTTGGATGTCCGCACCCTTTGCAATGAGCACATTCACGATCTCCGCATAGCCCCGGTCGGCCGCCAGATGGAGCGGAGTGGATCCCGATTGATAGGTTGCCCGGATGTCTGCTCCCTTGGAGATGAGAAATTCCACTACAGCACGGTGGTTCGTGATGATGGCGTAGTGGAGCGGCGTGCTTCCACCCTCCCGGTGGCGCGCGTTGACCCCGGCGCCGTGGGCTACCAGCAGTTTCACCATCTCGAGGTCTCCCGCCCAGGCGGCGTCATGCAGCGGCGTGCTGCCGAGCGCATCCCGCTCATTCACGTTCGCTCCCGCGTCGAGCAGTTTCTCCACCTGCTTTCGATCCCCCGAGCGAACCGCGCTGTGCAGATCAGCCGCCTTCACGGACAACACCAGCAGCCCGAACAGCGCGATGGCTCTTAATCCCACGACGCGGGCTGCCCCCCGTTTTCCTTCTCGAGGTATTCCACCAACGGTTTGAAATATTCGAGCATCGCCCGCGAACTGATGTCTTCGCCCGTCTTCTCGCGGATGAGATGGCGCCAGTCCTGCGTCGCGCCGAGCGAAAGAATATCCCACAGCCATTTGCCCACTTCTTTGTTGCCGTAGTAATTGCAGTTGTGCGGATCCTGTTTGAGGATCTTGCGGGCAATGTAGTCGTGCAATTGGAACTTGATGAGGTAGGCCATGGCGTAGTCATAGTATTGCGCCGGGTCGTCGATGATGTGCGTTTTCGTGCAGGCATCGCAGAACTCCTCTCCGCGCGGTGTGGGCGGTTCGATGCCCTGGTACTTCGCCGCCAGTCTCCACCATTCCTTGTTGAACTGATCCATGGGCAGTTTCTGCTCATAGAGCGCGTGTTCAAAGTGGGTCATGGTCCCGGCGGAGAAAGGAATGAAGACGATTGCATTGTCGAGCGCTTCAGAGAGCAGGAACTGCGTGGGATCGAGTTGCCGCTCGGCGGGCATCAGCCCGATGCCGTGCAGGTAGGGTTGCTGCCGCGCGGCGATCGCAATCAAGTCCCCAACGGCTTCGTGGAAAGCGCGGTTGGCGCCATGACGCAGCACGATCGGCACCTTCGGGTTCGAGTAAGCCATGTAGTAGTAAATGTGGCCCAGTTCGTGATGGCTGGTTTCAAACCATGCGAAATTGGGCATGACGCTCATCAGGCTGCGCACATCCTTGTCCAGGTCGATGTGCCAGGCTGAGGCGTGCGTATTCTTCTTCCGCTTAGAGTCCGGAGGAAGCTGGTAGAGGTCCGACTTTTCCCAAAACGTCTTCGGCAGCGGCGGCATGCCGAGCGAGACATAGAAGCGTTCGGCCTGCTGCACGATCCATTCGGGCTTCCTGTCACGAAACAGGTCATCCAGGTTGGCGGCTTCGACAAGCCCCGGCCATTCCTGGCCCCATCGGTTGCCGATCCAATGCGCGGGGATGAGGCCGGGCGTTTTCTCCTTGTACCGTTCGGCGAGTTTGCGGCGCGTCCAGAGATGCAACTGCTCATACAACGGGCGAAGATCGGAAGCGGTCTTGCCCATGAGTTGCATCATCTCGTTCACGGTCATTCCGTAGTCGGCTACTTGCAGGTGAAAGTAGGAGGTGTAGCCAAGCTCACGGGCGACGCGATTCCGCAGGTCACGAACCTCGGCCAGGCCTGCTTTT
>JADLBG010000338.1 GCA_020847895.1 Bryobacterales bacterium | reverse complement strand
GCGGTGTACCGTAAGCGCCATTTCTCAGGTTGCTTCCATGACACACCGCACACGCGGCGTTGTAGGCTGTCTTTCCATTGGCCGCCTGCGCTTCCGTGAATTGTGGCGGGATTCCGCCGGCGATTGGCGCCGGACTCGGCGCGCCCTCCCGCTTCTTCGTCCCGCTCACCTGGCGTGGTGGCTCCTCCGCTCCAGGCGCTCCCTCGCCGGTATAGGTGAAGGCGAGGATCGAGCCCGGATTCTCCATGGTCGAGGTTGTGCCGGCGTCTTTCGCGCCTGCAACCCCGCCGGGATCGGTGGCAACATAAATTGTCCTGCCATCCGGGCTTACGGCTGTATCGCGAAATCGGTTTTCTGACTGGAAATAACGCGAAAAATGACCGGCCGCTGATTTCCCACCGGCAGTGAGCGGCAGAACATACAACGAGCCGCGTTTCAGGGCAGCGGCTAGCAGCACGTGCTCCCAGCCCGGGATGCCTGTTCCCTTCGATGCATAGTATTCCACGCTGGACAATCCGACGGTCGGCCAACAGATGAAATCGACGCCCCCGCATGCCGGATCCGAAAAGTTAAACCCCGTCGCCACGGTGAACATGGTCGCCAGCGGATTGACAAACGGCTTGCGGTAGTCGGACTCCCGATCCCGCGGAATCGACGGCGGAATCGAAATATCATCGTACTTCCTCTGTGCGCATGGTGGATTCCGCGCCTCTCCCCACCGCACATATTTATATGCTTTGTCATCCTTGAATCCGGCGACATGCGGCCATCCATAGTTCGAGCCCGGCGTCAGAATATTGATCTCGTCGTCCGTTTTTGGCCCGTGTTCGGCGGAATAGATCACTCCATTCGCGCCGATATCCAGTCCTTGCGGGTTGCGGTGTCCGTAGGTGTACACATGGCTGACGACGCCGTTCAGCCTGGGATTGTCCGGCGGTATCGAGCCGTCCAAACTGATCCGGAGCGATTTTCCAACGTAGGCGGCGTAGTTCCGGGCGGCAATCTCCTGTCGCGTGGGCAGCCGCTGAGACTCGATCGGGAGACAGAAATTCGCAAACTGGTTGTGCCCTTGATCACCAATCGTAAAGAACAGCTTGTTCTTTGGGCCGAATTTCAGCCGTCCGCCGTCATGGTCATCACCGGCAGGTAATCCGGTGATCACATTGACCGGGCCGGACAAGGTTCCCTTCGCCGCATCGTAGCGGAGGCGCACGATCTTCCCGTACAGATAACGGTAGGGACTCGCCGGATCCGTCACGTCCGGATCCGCGCCTTTTTCCTTATCAACGTAGGTATAGGCAACGTAGACATAGTCGTTGCCTGTTCCCTTCAACAGTTCCGGGTGCAATGCCATGCCGAGTAGCCCATCCTGGCCTCCGGGCGCGGAAATCTCTTCGATGGTGATCGCAACACTTTTCTCGCCGGTCGCCGGGTTGACGCGCGTCACCCGTTTGCCGGTGCGTTCGGTGACCCACAGCATGTTGTCCGGGCCCCATGTGATTTCCCAAGGCGCGGCCAACCCCGCGGTGACTACTCTCTTCGAAAACTGCTTGGTTCCTCGCAGGACCGAATCCGGGCCGTCCTGAGCGGAAACCGCCGCTACAAGAGACATACAGGCCAGTGCTCGGATCAGACGGGGAAACCGGTTCATTAACTTCCTCGCATGAGCGTTCAATGGGCTATTATTTAGCGGTTTTAGGGGAGGCATACTTTCGGGTCTACGCGGCAAGGAATCGCCATGGTCGCCTAAGAGTTGGGCTGCTGTCAAGCAACCGTACCGAACAACCGTACCGAACTCGTACCGAACAACGGCGCGAAGCGTGGATGTGACGGCAAGTAAGCCGCCGGCTGCAACTGGTCCGCGAGGACGGCGCGCAAGAGCCGGATCCTGCCGGCGCCGGCGCGGCCGAGTACGAGCAGGGAGCGGCGCTGTTCGAGAGGCCTGGGCTCAAACATCCGGCTCCACCGTTTTCTTTTGTACCCGAATCGCTGTTGCGTCAGAGATGGCGATCATGCCGGTGTCCATGACGGGATCGAGCGCTGCCAGCAGCCTTTCGATATTCTCCGGCGTGTCGGCGATGCTGATCACAACAGGCTGGTCGTGTATGACAAGGTGGCGGTGATGAATCTCTCCCGTTTCACCGTAGCCCTCCAGCCCGCGAAATACCGTGGCGCCGGCGATGCCGATGGATTTGCACAACTCGACGATCGCTACGTAGAGCGGCTTACCCCGCGAACGGTCCGATTCCGAGCAGTGAATGCGCAGCAGTTTAGCTTGATAGGACATCGGCCGACTCCGTAGCTGTGTGGACAAGGCGAATCACATCCACATCGGAAATCACGATGAGGCCATCGCCCAGCATCTCCTCGACTGCGACGGCGGCCTCGGCAATCTTTTCCGGTGTATCCACCACGGATATCATCACCGGCAGATCGTGGGAGAAGTGGAGGAACCCTTGCTTGTGCGTGTGCCCTTTGGCCCCGTAGCCAAGAATCCCGCGATAGACGGTGGCGCCCGCCACATCCAGCATGCGGATCCGCTTCACGATGGCGTCGTAGAGCGGCTCGCCATGCCACTTGTCGTCCTCGCCAAGAAAAACGCGCATCATCTTCGCGGCCATTTGCTTGCGCTGATGGGGCGGACGGACCTCAGGGTGCTTCCTTTCCTTCATGGCGGCCTTTACCACCGTTGTGTCCTGCACCTCGATGAGGCCGTCAGAAACCATGTCATAGAGCGTCGGCAGCACTTCCTCGACTCTTTCCGCGGATTCGACGAACTCGATGCGAAAGGCGAACTCCGGAGTCTCGGGAGAATCCGAGCGATGGACGATCTGCCGGTTGCCGAAGCTCATTCGGGAATGAGTCACAGTGGCGCCGGCCACCTTCTTGTGGCGCAGGTACTCGAAGACCGCCGCCCACAGTGGCTGCAAATGGTAGCGTGTCTCCTCGTTCACGTAGATGGTCACCTTTTTGGCGGGACCTTTGGCAAGCATGCATCACCTTCCTTGCGAACTCTCTCCGCTATCATTTTCCCCCTCGAGAGACCCATCCGGGACAGCACAACGAACACAACAGGAGCGCCGAGTAAGCCCGAGACGGAAACGAAGGAGCCGGCAACCGCGCCGATGACCAGTTGCGCCACCGTGTCAGCCAACAACAATTTCGGAATAGGTCGTCGAGATGTGGAACCAATTGGCCAACAGCACGGGAAGGCGTTCAAGAGAGAGTCTGAGTCGCGAACGCGGCCCGGACTCCCCTTCGGTTTGCGCATTGACCCTGAGAACAATCCGCCACTAGCTGTACTGAATTCATAGAGTGCATTACGACACCACCATCAAGGAATTGCTGCTCGGCAGGCCGGACCTGATCCTGCGGCTGCTGCTCGGCGAACCGGTGTCCGTGAGCCGCGTGCTGACCACGGAACTCCCCAAGGTGGAGAACCTGCGTCCGGACCTGCTTCTCGAACTGGTCGATGACCGGATTGTTCACCTGGAACTCCAGGCTCAACCCACCCGGCTCCTCGGCCACCGCATGCTCGGCTACCGGCAGCGCATCCGCGAGACCTACCAGCGCATCCCTATACAGATCGTCCTGTGGTTGGGCAAAGGGCCGGTGGGCATCCCGGAGGGAATCGAGGAACCGGGACTGCTGTTCTCCTACCGCGTTGTCAACCTCCAGCAGATGGATACCACCGAACTGCTGGAGAGCCCGTTTCTCGAAGACAACCTGCTCGGAATGTTGGGAAAACTCGCCGATCACCGCCCTGTAGTGGCGAGGCTGCTGCGAAGAATCGCCGAAACACCGCCGCCGAAGAGGCAGAGTTGGCTGGCAAAGCTTGTGATACTATCCGGATTGAGAGGCTTGGTTCCGGCCGTCAAAGAGGAGATTGAGAGCATGCCCGTCGAAATCGACATCATGGAAAACGAATGGCTGGCGGAGATCTTTCACCAGGGCGAAGAGAAGGGATTGGTGAAAGGACTCGAACAGGGAATGGCCAAAGGCTTGACACAAGGCTTGACACAAGGCTTGGTCCAAGGCCGCACCGAGGCCGCTCGCTGGATGCTGAGCAAACAGTTGGAGAAGCGATTCGGCGCCATACCCATGGAACTGGCGCTACGAATCGAATCAGCGGATCTGCAGACCCTCCAGCGTTGGAGTCTCCGGCTAATGGACGCCCGAACAGCGGCGGAAACCTTCGATTAGCTGAGCAGCGCGCGGCAACCGCCTACTGGATCGATCACCACACACAGCGCCGGACATGACACCCAAGTGAGAGTTCTCGCGCCTGCGCACCGGACAAGCGCGAGGGCCCGACAAAGTTGCATGATTGAATTCGGGAGAGACCATGAATCGAAGGAAATTCCTGAGTACCGCGCCGCTAGCCACGCTCGCTTCAGATGCCGCGGCGCCAAGCCTCGCGGCGCAAGAGACCGGCGGCGCCGGCGAGTTTCATTATGTCGACCGGAGGCAGGGTGCACATCCATTCCAGACGGCGCGCACGGGGAAGCGGCCCCACATTTTTCTTATCTGCCTCGATATGGTCAGCCCCGACCACTTCCTTCCCTCGCGCTCTTTACAGCGGGAAATGGAGATGCCCACCATCCGCGCGCTGTCGGCGGAAGGCGTGAACTTCACCAACGCCTTCTGCACCGTGCCCATCTGTTCCCCCTCGCGAGCATCGATGTACACGGGCAGATATCCTTACGTGCTGGCCAACCCGGGAGGCGGGCCCGAGGGCCAGGAAAACTCACTCCGGGCGAACGACGTCATCTACCCGGAATACTTGAAGGCATCCGGCTACCGGACGAGACATGTCGGCAAGAACCACGTGGGCGCCCAGAAGTTCATGGACGCTTTCGATGAGCTCGACACGAACTGGGAACGTGCGATGCCCGTTCTAAAGGACGACGGGCTATACCATGCATATCTGCGCCGCCTCGGCGCCAAAATGCCGCGTTATTCGCGCCAGATTCACCGCCTGTATCCCGACCGGAAGACTCCTTCCGGGATGCTCGGCGGCTGGATCGAGCAGTCCGATGGACGTCCGTTTCCGCTCGAGGGGCAGTATAGCTGGTACCTCAACCAGTGGGCCATCGAGAAGACACGCGACGCCTTCGCCTCTGGCGGCCCCAACGCCCCGCTTTATCTTCAGCTCAACATCTACGATCCTCACAACCCGTTCACTATTCCCGCGGGCTTCGAGAAGCGCGAGGCGGAGCTGCGCAAGGCGATTTCGTTGCCGGCGAGTTTCCGTCGCGTCGTCGAGCGCAATTTCCAGCCCGCGCCCGGAGAACCCGCTTTGCTCGATTTTCACCGCAGGGTATGGGGCATCTACCGGCCCGAGACGGCCAAGGACTACATGGTCGCCAATGCTCTGGCAATGGAGGTGATCGACCGCGCTCTCGCTCAGTTCATCAAAGCGCTGAAGGAGATGAAGATCTACGATGAATCACTGATCATCTTCACAGCCGACCATGGCGAGATGAACATTCACCAGGCGCTGGTGGATAAAGGCGCCTACCTCCATCCCGAGACACAGCGAGTTCCGCTAATCATCAAGCCGCCGGCCAGTTTCGGCGCGCGTCCGGGTACCGTGGATGCCCCCGTATCACTCCTCGACCTCGCCGCCACCGTCTGCGACGCCGCGGGGGTGGTCCCCCTGGCGAGGATGGACGGCCGTTCGCTGCTTCCCTACGTAAGGGGACAGGCGGAAGCCGGTGACCGTGATCTGCTGTTTCAGACCGGCTGGCTCGCCACCGGCAATCCGGCCTGCGGCGCCCAGCGGTGGGAGCGGGGAGGAAGACATCACTTCTTCGTCCATAACATGGGCTCCACAAGCGATGAGCTTTACGATCTGAACGACGCCGACGCCGGCAATATCGCGGCGGACCCGGCGCAGAAAAAAATTCTCGACGAGATGGCCCAACGGACCTACGCACTGTTAGAGAAGGACGCCCGTTGGAGCTACTACCGGCTGGCCTTTCGCTTTCAACACTACGACGCCTTGAAGACCGTCTGAGCAGCCGCCCCGCTACGTTGCCACCGCGGTTTCTTCCTCCACGGATTGTCCGCTCCGGATTCGCTCCCGCGACTGGAAGAACACCGCCAATAGCAGCAGAATCACGAAGGAGCAGGCGGAGGAGGAGAGCCAGAAGGCCCGCCAGTCCCGCCCTTGGGGAGTCGTAAAGAAATCCACCGTCCATCCGGAAAGCAGGGAGCCGAGAAACATCCCCAAGCCGTAAGTCAGGAACATAATAAAACCCTGCGCCGTCCCGCGCAGGTGCTGTGGCGCCTGCTGGTCGGTATACAACTGACCTGTCATGAAGAAGAAGTCGAAGCAGATGCCGTGTAGCAGGATAGCGCCATAGAACAGCCACATGAGATCCCCGGCGTTTCCGAATGCCAGCATCGCGTACCGCACCGACCACGCCGCCAGCCCAAGCAGCATGATCGGCTTGAGCCGGAGATGCCGGAAGATCAACGGCATCAGCAGCATCATTACGATCTCGGCCACCTGGCCGAGCGTCATCTTGCCCGCCGCGTTGGTTACCCCCGAAGCGTTGAGGTAGGCGTTGGTGAACGAAAAGTAGAACGTCAGCGGAATGCATGCAAGCACCGAAGCGATCACAAACACCGCAAACGACCTCTCCTTCATCATCACGAGAGCATCCAGTCCGATGGCCGTTCGCCACGAGGCCGCCGCGCCTCTCGCCTTGGGCGGTGTATGCGGGAGCGTCAGGCAGTAGAGACCCATCACCACCGAGGCTCCGGCCGAGATGAGGAACGGCGTGGCCGAGCGTTCCATCGCCAGCGAACCGATGACGACGTTGATCACGATGTGCCCCAGCGTCGCGAACAGGCGGATGCGGGGGTAGTCCGACGCGGGATTTCGTACGTTGCGCAACGTCAGCGAATTGGTGAGAGCCAGAGTCGGAAAGAAGCACAGGCAGTAGGCAAGCATCAGCAGGTAAACGGCCGGGAACGACTTCGCCGTGGACACCAGATACAGAAGCACCGCGCCCATCAGGTGCAGCGCGCACAGCACGCGCTCGGCGGCGAAGTACCGGTCCGCGATCAGGCCCACGAAGAAAGGCGAGATCATGCAGGCCAGCGCCGAGGTCCCGAATACCGCCCCGGTCTGCGTTCCCGTGAAATGGAGCGTCAACGTCAGGTAGGTCCCGATGATGACGTACCACGATCCCCATACAACGTAGTTGAGAAACATCATCAGGCTGAGGCGCGGCGCAATGGCTTGTGGCATCAGTGATGAGTGTACCCGACCGGCTGCCGTTGTGCTCAGAGAGACTCGGGAGAGCCAGGTTGCTGCTGAGTTGGGTTACGAACTCAAGCGGCTACTAATCTGGAAACGTTCCATCATCGCGATGTACGATTGGCTCCAAGAGCGACGAAAGGTTGCTGGTGGAAGGTCTGTAACCCAACTGAACTGAGATGCGCAACGCGGCTTCTTGTACCAGCCGGGCGAATTGAAGGATGCCCGTGCCATTGATCACGGAACGAGGCCCACTGATGCTGATTGCACCGATTACCCTCTCACTTTGATCTTTGATGCCTGCGGCCACACAGCGGACTCCTCGGGTTCCCTCTTCATTGTCCACCGCGTAGCCGGCTTCGCGGATTCGTTGTAACTCCTTGCTCATTGCAGCAAGAGAGGTGAGTGTATTTTCCGTATACCGCTCGCGTTCCGTGTTGAAGATTCGCCGCAGATCTTCCGCGGGCCGATGCGCCAGCATTGCTTTCCCTAGTGCAGTGGCATGCACAGCGCGCCGTTCCCCGGCATCGGCAAACAGGTTCAAGGAACGTGGCGGACCAATGCTATGAAGATATAGCACCATGTCGTTATCCCAGACCGCCAGATGCGCCATGGTCTTGGAGTCCCGTGCCAGGTTATGCACCAACTCATACCCGCACCGGTAGACATTCGAATGCCGGAGATAAGCGGTACCCACCCAGAGAGATGTCCCCGCCAATTGATAACGGCGAGTCGACAAATCCTGCTCGACAAAGCCGCCGGCAATCAGAGTGGTTACGAAGCGGTGGGCCGAACTCTTCACGATCGAGAGTGCTTCGGCAATCTCGGTCAAGCTGAATGCATACGGGCTCCGCGCCAGGACATGGAGCACCTCCAGGCAACGCAAGCTCGAGGACATGATGTTCCGGGCTGGGGAACCGTCCGTATCTTGTCCCGGCCGTGCCACCTTCCTCACGGCAGGGAGGCTGTTGGAATCTTCCGGCCCCTGTCTCTTTTTTCTTGACATCTTTTCGTTACTACGATATCGTTCTGTGTGTTTATACCATGCGAACCGCAGTTCCGCAATATGGAACTACGTTCGCAAATCTCAATCAACTGGGCGGACCCGCCCTAAACGTGGAATCTTGTCGCGCGTGAGGAGATTGGAGATGTTTCTTCTGCGAATCGCAATTCTATTATCTGCTGCTTTCGTGGGTCTGGCGCAAGAGTTTCGCGCAACCCTGCGAGGCGCGATCACCGATCCTTCGAATGCGGCCATCCCGGGTGCGGCTGTGACTCTGCGCAATCTGGACACCGGCGTTGAACGAAGCGATGTAGCCGACAGTACAGGGAACTATCTGTTCTCTTTCGTTCTGCCTGGAAGGTACTCATTAACCGCCGCGGCTCAGGGGTTCAAGACGTACAAGCAGGACGAAATCTCCCTCAGCCTCAATCAAGTCGCGCGCCTGGATGTGCAGTTGCAGTTGGGAGCGGCGGCAGACACTGTTTCCGTGACCGCGGATGTGTCCATGGTGCAGCCGGATTCCTCGTCCCTGGGCACGGTCATCGGCAGTAAAATTGTCGACACGCTGCCGATGAAGGGGCACAGCAGTTTCCTGATGTTCAATCTGGCCACTGGCGTGACAACCAATCGCTACGGAGGCGATGGCCGGCCCAATGACTGGTCTACAAACATGCTTTTTCCGCCAAACGGCGCGCCGCTGGGCACTAGTGACGCCTCCGTGGATGGCGTACCTAATACACTCGATTTTAATCACGGCACCGGCCTCTCGGCTTGGGTTCCGGCCACTGAATCCGTCGCGGAGTTTAAACTACTGATGGGAACGCTGCCTGCGGAATACGGGCGATCGGGCGGAAGCATCATGAATGTAGTGATCAAATCCGGCACAAACGCGCTGCACGGGTCGTTCTATGACTACTTGCGGAACTCGGCCCTCGATGCGAACCTGTTCTTTTCCCGGGGACGCGGGCAGAAACTGGCGGCGTTCGCAGCCAATACGTTCGGCGTTGGAGTGGGCGGGCCGGTATATTTTCCCAAACTGTACGACGGCCGCAATCGCACCTTCTTCTATGCCAATTATGAGGGTGTTCGGGAAGGCAATGGCTTGAACAATACGAACAACGTGCCTACAGACAAAATGCGGGCCGGCAATTTTTCCGAAGTCAGCAGCCCAATCTATGACCCTTTTTCGGTTCAGACCATTGACAGCGCACCCATGCGGGCGCCGTTCCCTGGTAACGTCATTCCGGCCTCCGTGCAAGACCCCGTGGCCCGCAAGATCATGACGTATTACCCGGCGCCAAACAGCGTGGGCCCGAACCCTGCTACTCCTTGGGTGCAGAACTTTGTTTTTTCCGCGAAGTGGCCCCGGAACTACAACATGCTGGTTACGAAGTTCGATCATCAACTGAGTCCGCGGCACCAGACTTTTGCGCGTCTGAATTACGGCACGGCGCGCCTGGTCTATCCCTTTCAGTTCAATGGAATTGCAACACCAGGCGGTAATATCAATAACCGTCCCCACTTTGGCATTGGAGTCGGCGATACCTTCTCCATTAGCCCCGACAAAGTATGGGATTTCCGCTTGGGATACACCCGCGGGATTGAACGCTTCCGGCCGTTCTCAGACGGGTTCAGCCTGACGGATCTCGGTTTCCCTGCCTCCTTTCAAAACCTGGTGCAGAGTCCGGCGTTTCCCACCGTCAGCGTGACCGGGTTCCAAGGCCTTGCCGGCAGTTATTACAAAGAGGATCCCTCCGATACCTGGTCCTTGCAATCCAGCATCTCGGTGCATCGGGGATCGCACCTTTTCAAAATCGGCGTCGACGCGCGCCTGATCCGGCTCAACATATTCGAGAACTATGCGCCATCCGCGGCATTCAGTTTCGGTCCCGTATCGACCGGAGGGCCCCGTGCCGATACACCGGTAAGCAACAGTGGTTTTTCACTCGCCTCCCTGTTGGTCGGATACGGTAGTGGCAGCATCGACACGAACACGGCGGTCTCGATGCAAAATCGCTACTACGGCATATACATACAAGATGATTATCGCGTCACTCCCAAGTTGACCCTCAACATAGGTCTCCGTTATGAATATCAGAGCCCCCGAACCGAACGTTACGACCGTACGACTCGTGGATTCGATAGTGCCGCTGCAAGTCCTCTACGCGTCCCTGGGCTGAACCTGCGGGGAGGCCTTCTGTATGCAGGGATCGGCGGACAACCACGGGGACTGTACGATCCTGATTACCAGAATTTCGGGCCGCGCTTCGGGTTTGCTTATACCGTGACTTCGAAAACGGTGCTTCGCGGAGGATATGCCCTGAGCTACATTCCTGTGCTGACGCCGGTCAGTCCGACGGGGTTCAGCGTGACGACACCGTGGGTAAGTTCCACCGATGGCATCACCCCCAAGGACCTGTTGCGCAATCCTTTCCCGAGCGGGGCGCTGCCGGCGCCGGGCTCTTCACAAGGCTTGGGCACCCTCGTCGGGCAGGCCGTCGCTTTCGTTTCACCCGGCGACCGCACCCCCATGTATCACAACTGGCAATTAAATCTGCAGAGATCGCTGCCTTCGCGTATGTTAATAGAAATGGCGTACGTGGGCAGCCGGTCGATCCGCATCTTTGGCGGGTCGGATTATCTTCCGGTGTTAGCTGAACAATTAAATCAGCTTGACCCCAGTTTCTATGCGTTGGGGACCGGTCTTTTGGAACCGGTTTCCAATCCTTTCTTTGGGATCATTACCGCCGGCCCGCTGAGTGGCCGCACTGTGCAGCGCCAGCAACTGCTGCGGCCTTACCCTGAGTTCACCAATGTGACGCGGCAGGCGGCCGCCTTCGGTAACGGCGTTTATCATTCGCTACAGTTGAGGGTGGAGAAGCGCACGGCTCACGGAGTCACGGCGGTTGTGGCCTACACCTATTCCAAAAACATTTCTGACATCAACATTGCGCAGAATGCCTATGACCGAAAGGCGGAGCGGGCCGTGAACGGCTTCGACGTGCCGCAGCGGCTAACCGCGTCCGTAAATTGGGATTTGCCTTTCGGCAAAGGCCGTCACTTCCTGCAGGGCGCATCGGGACTGTTGAATCAGGCAATCGGCGGGTGGGCGCTCACGACCATGAGCACCTTCCAGTCAGGCTTTCCGCTGCGGTTTGGACTTGCCAGCCCGAATCTGTATATCGCCGGCACTGGCTCTCAACGTCCCAACGCCGTCGGCGATCCGTTCGCTGGAATCAGCGGAAGCATCAGTTCGCGGCTGGGGCGGTACTTCAACACCACCGCTTTTGCGCAGCCCGCCCCATTTACGTTCGGGAACGCGTCTCCCTTGATTTCGAGCATCCGTAGTCCGGGTATGAACAACATCGATCTGACGTTATCGAAGAGCTTTCGGATTACGGAGCGCGCTCGTATGGAGTTCCGTGCTTCTTCGTATAATTTTCTCAATCATCCGGTGTTCTCCGCGCCTGATACGACTTTGGGGAATGCCACCTTTGGCCGGATCTCCGGCCAGGCAAACATGAGCAGACAAACGGAATTTGCCTTGAAGCTGCTATTTTGAGATCTCTTAAGGAGAATACTTATGCCCGTGAACCGCCGTCATTTCCTCACCGGCAGCGTTGCCGTTGCCTCCAGCGCCGCTAGCCGCGCCGGCACATTGGACTTTGAAAGTATCCGGG
>JADLBG010000337.1 GCA_020847895.1 Bryobacterales bacterium | reverse complement strand
TCCCGCCGGACTGTGCCCCAAGTGTCTGATCGAGGGCGCTTTCGAGAGTTCAGTGGGCGCGGAAGAATCCGGCGCGCACCCCTTGGATCGAGCGGCAGCCTCAGCCGCTGATGACGACTTCGGCCGCTATCACGTCGTCCGGCCCATAGGCGAAGGGGGCATGGGCACGGTGTACCTGGCCGAGCAGTTTGAGCCCATTCGCCGGCGCGTAGCCCTTAAAGTGGTGAAGATTGGCATGGACACCGCCCAGGTGCTGGCCCGCTTCCACAAAGAGCGCCAGGCCCTGGCCATGATGGACCACCCGAACATCGCCCAAATCTTCGACGCCGGAGCCACCGCCAAAGGACGCCCGTACTTCGTGATGGAGTACATCGAGGGCCCGCCTGTCACCGAGTATTGCGATCGCGAGCGGATGACCACCAGGAACCGGCTCGCGTTATTCCTCGCGGTCTGCCGTGCGGTCCAACATGCGCATCAGAAGGGTGTGATCCACCGCGACCTGAAGCCGTCGAATGTGCTGGTGGCCGAGCAGGACGGCGCGCCGGTTCCCAAGGTGATCGATTTCGGCGTCGCGAAGGCCACCGACAAATGGGCCGTGGAGAACACGCTGCTCACCCGGTTCGGCCAGATCCTCGGGACACCGGAGTACGCCAGCCCCGAACAGGCCGACACGATGACGGGAGAGATTGATGAGACCTCGGATGTGTATTCGCTCGGTGTGCTCTTGTATGAACTGCTGATCGGAGCCGTGCCCTTTGATACAGCCACGCTGCGCAACGCCGGCCTGGCGGAAATGCTGCGAATCATCCGCGAAGAGGAAGCGCCGCCGCTGCCGCGAAAGCTGACCTCGATGGGCGCGGCTGCGAGCGGCATCGCCGCGCGCCGCCAGACCGACCCGGCTTCACTTCGCCGCCTGGTCGATGGCGACTTGAACTCGATCACGCTGAAGGCGCTCGAGAAGGCGCGGGAGCGGCGCTATGCCACGGTGTCGGAACTCGCCGCCGATATCCGGAGGCACATGGAGCACCGGCCGGTGCTGGTCTCGCCTCCGAGCCGGCTATACCGGACGCGCAAGTTTCTGCGCAGGCACAGGCCGGCCGCCCTTGCCACAGCCGCGGGAGCCGTATTCCTCGTGATGAGCGCGGTGACGGCATGGTCTCTTTCGCACCGCGATTCGGCGTCCAGACCCAAACTGACGGAGAAGGACACGATTGTCCTTGCGGATTTCGAGAACAAGACCGGCGATCCGGTGTTTGACGACACGCTTCGCCAGGGGCTTGCCGTGGAACTTCAACAATCGCCGTTCCTCAGTCTGATTGGGGATCAGCAGGTCCAGAAAACGCTGGCTTTGATGGATCGGCCGAAAGATGCGCGGCTGACTGGTGAAGTGGCGCGGGAAATCTGCGTGCGTACCGGGAGCGCTGCGATTCTCGAGGGCTCGATCACGAGCCTCGGAAGCCAGTATGTGCTGGGCTTGCGCGCGACAGGCTGCACCACCGGAAGTATCCTCGACCAGGAGCAGGCGCAGGCGGCCAGGCGAGAAGATGTTCTGAATACCTTGAGCCAGATCGCCCGCAGGTTCAGAACCAGGGTGGGTGAATCTCTCGCCACAGTCGAAAAACACTCAACGCCTCTGTGGGATGCCACGACACCGTCACTTGAAGCCCTCAAGGCCTACACGGCCGGGCACAAGGAGGGCTTTTCCGCCGGGCCTGCCGTGACCATACCTTCGTACCGCCGTGCTGTCGAAATCGATCCGCAATTCGCGATGGCGTGGGCGAATCTGGGACTCGACTACAGCTCGATTGGAGAGTCGGAGTTGGCGGCTGAGAGCACCATAAAAGCCTGGCAACTGCGGGATCGAGTCAGCGACTGGGAGAGGTTTTTTATCGACTTTCTCTACGACCGGCAGGTGACGGGGAATCTCGAAAAGGCCTACCAAACCCTCGAGTTGTGGTACCAAACCTATCCGCGCGGCGGGGACCGCGAACCGCCCAATCCCCAGGAGTTGTTAGCAGGCCTTTCCACTCGTGGCACAGGCCGGTTTGAAAGAGCGATCGAGATGGCGCAAAAAACGATCGCGGCCCATCCCGACATTTTCATCGGGTATGGCAGCCTTGCGTACAGCTATACCTTCCTGGACCGTTTGACCGAAGCCGAGGGCATTCTTCAGCGAGCTTCCGAACTCAAAAAGGTGGGCAGCCCCAGTCTTATGGTGTTCCGATACAAGATCGCAGTGTTAAAAGGCGACAAGGACCAGATGGAGCGGGCAGTGGCTCTGGCAAGGGGCAAGCATGGAGCGGAACACTGGATGGCCCATGCGGAGGCTTTGGCTCTGGCTCGTATCGGCCGCTTGCGGGACGCCCGGAGGTCATCGAACCGCGCCGTAGAGCTAGCCTTGCAAGAGGAAGCGCGCGAGGAGGCAGCAAGTTACCGGGCGGCACGAGCGGTGTGGGAAGCCATTTGCGGGAATGCCGCCGAAGGAAAAAGAACCTCCCTGGCGGCGCTCGAACTCTCCAAGGGCCGGGAGGTTCAGTATGCAGCCGGCCTTGCCCTGGCCCTCGCGGGAGACTCTTCCCGATCAGAGGCGCTCGCCGCCGGCCTGGAAAAGCGCTTCCCGGAAGATACTTTTGTGAAATTTACGTACGCACCGGTTCTCCATGCGTCAGCCGCACTGGGGCTAGGCAAGCCCACAGAGAGCATCGAACGGCTGCAAATCGCGCTTCGATATGAGCTGGCGGCGAATGGCCTGAACTTCGCTCATCATTATCTCGGCGGTTTGCATTCGGCCTATGTGCGCGGCGGGGCGCTTATTGCCGCGCGCCGCTATGCGGAAGCGGCGGCCGAGTTTCAGAAGATTCTCGATCATCGCGGCGCCGTGGGGCTGGACCCCATAGGCCCGCTGGCGTACCTGCAGCTTGGTAGAGTGCTCGCTTTGTCGGGAGATAAGGCCAGGGCGAAAGCTGCATATGACGATTTCCTCGCACTTTGGAAGGACGCAGACCCCGACGTCCCGATTCTGAAGGAAGCCAAAGAAGAGTACAGCAGGCTATTGTGACCGCCGCCCCGCCTTTGCCTTCCGGCGCTCACGCTTGAGCAGGGAGCGCCGGGCCCTGTTTATCCGTCTCTTGCACTCCGGCGCTCCACGAGTAGGGCTTGGCTCTCCTATCGCTGCGCGTTTTGAGGGCTCTCCTCCATGCTCATTCCGACCCATCCGCTAAATCCTCCAACCTCGGTAAAAAAGACCGGGGCTCCGAGATCATCGAAGATCGGCAGCGCCGTTTCCGTCAACGTGAGGACGCCGCCGGATACACCTTCAAAACGGCCGGTTCCACCTTCAATTTGAAACGTCAGAGTGCAGTTGCCAGCCGGAGGCACGATGCAATCACCTCCGCCGGTGAGTTTGACCTTTAACAGGCTGCCGTCCTGGAAGCGGAACAGGCCGGCGCCCGCCACAGTCGGGAAAAAATTGCCCGAGCAAGTGCTGGATGGTTGCGGCGACATCGCACCGGCCCTGGCGAGTCGAAAGGTGAACGGGCCGAACGTTCCGTTCCCGGCGAGATTCTCTTCACCGTTCCTTGTGTTTGGCAGATTCAGATTGATTGCGCTAGGTCCGCCATCTCCCGAAAACGTCATGTTTACGGGTATCTGCTGCGCGCAAAGGCTTGCGACACCGAGATTGAGGATCAGCGCCGTCATCGACAGGTAAATACTGGGTCTATTCATAACGAATCTCCTCGTGAATTGGCGGCCGGTGCGAATCCGGCTCACCTGCCACGAATAAGGAATCACGGCGCGGAAGGTTACAGGGCGAAAGGCGTAAAATAGGTTCCGGCGGCTCTGGTCGAGATGCCAAACTGCCCTCAGTGCGGAGAGGAATTGCGTTCCGGCGATCCCGCCGGACTGTGCCCCAAGTGTCTGATCGAGGGCGCTTTCGAGAGTTCAGTGGGCGCGGAAGAATCCGGCGCGCACCCCTTGGATCGAGCGGCAGCCTCAGCCGCTGATGACGACTTCGGCCGC
>JADLBG010000336.1 GCA_020847895.1 Bryobacterales bacterium | reverse complement strand
CTCGCCGAATTCGGCATCGAAGCCCGCTGCTACGAGGTCAACTTCACCGCCGCCCGCCTCGCCCGCCAGGTTGCCGATGAGTTCTCCACCCCCCAGCGCCCCCGCTTCGTCGCCGGCTCCATGGGACCCACCACAAAGGCCATCACCGTCACCGGCGGCGTCACCTTCTCCCAGCTCCGCGACGGCTTCTACACCCAGGCCAAGGGCCTCTGGGATGGAGGCGCGGACATCCTCCTCATCGAAACCGCCCAGGATACCCGCAACATCAAAGCCGCCCTCCTCGGCGTCAATCAGCTTGGCCGCGAACTCGGCATCCGCATCCCCACCATGGTCTCCGGCACCATCGAACTGAACGGAACCATGCTCGCCGGCCAGACCGTCGACGCCCTCTACTCCTCCGTCTCCCACGCGGACCTCCTCTCCGTCGGCCTCAACTGTGCCACCGGTCCCGAATTCATGACGGATCACATCCGCACCCTCGACGCCATGTCCTCCACCCGCATCTCCTGCTACCCCAATGCGGGACTCCCCGATGTCGAAGGCAAGTACGGCGAAACGCCGCAAACTCTCGCCGCCCAGCTCGAACGCTTCGTCGACCACGGCTGGCTCAACCTGGTCGGCGGATGCTGCGGCACCACGCCCGCGCACATCGCAAACCTCGCGCGGATGGTCGCCGGCAAGAGCCCCCCCCCCCGGCAACCCCCCCCCCACCGCGCCTGGTATTCCGGCATCGAACTCGTCGAAGCCGAGGATTCCAACCGCCCGCTCATCGTCGGCGAGCGCACCAACGTCATCGGCTCCCGCGCCTTCAAAAACCTGATCGCCGCCGAAAAGTGGGAAGAAGCCACCGAGATCGCACGCCGCCAGGTCCGCAACGGCGCGCATATCGTCGATGTCTGCCTCCAGTCTTCAGACCGCGACGAGATCAAGGATATTCCGTTCTTTTACGATCAACTCATCCGCAAGATCAAAGCCCCGGTGATGATTGACACCACCGATCCCAACGCGGTCGAGCTTTCCCTCACCTACTGCCAGGGCAAGAGCATCATCAACTCCGTCAACCTCGAAGACGGCGAGGAAAAATTCGAGCGCCTCTGCCCCATCGCGCGCTCCTATGGCGCCGCCCTCGTCTGCGGCACAATTGACGAAGACCCCGTCCAGGCCCAGGCTTTCACCCGCCAGCGCAAACTCGACATCGCCCGGCGCTCCGTCACCCTCCTCACGGAAAAATACGGCATCCCCGCCGAAGACATCCTCATCGATCCGCTCGTCTTCCCCTGCGCCACCGGCGATGAAAATTACATCGGCGGAGCCGTCGAAACCATCGAAGCCGTCCGCCTCATCAAAGAGAACATCCCCTACGTCAAGACCGTCCTCGGCGTCTCCAACATCAGCTTCGGCCTCCCCGCCTCCGCCCGCGAAGTCGTCAACTCCGTCTTCCTCTACTACTGCACCAAGGCCGGCCTCGACCTCGCCATCGTCAACGCCGAAAAACTCGAGCGCTTCGCCTCCATCCCCCTCGAAGAGCGCCGTCTCGCCGAGCGCCTCCTCTTCAATACCCCTCCCGAATCCCTCCCTGACGGCCACAAGGACGCCGATCTCCTCGGGACCTCACCCGAAGACTGGCGCGAGCAGTCGCGCGGGCAGAAGATCGCCGTCAACCAGTTCCACATCGCCGCCATCACCGAACACTTCCGCGGCGCGTCCGCCAGAACCAAAACGAAAGCCGCTGATCTCCCCCTCGATGAGCGCCTCGCCAACTACATCATCGAAGGCTCCAAGGACGGCCTCATCGACGACCTCAACCGCAAACTCGCCGAACCCGCCGCTCCGCTCGATATCATCAACGGCCCCCTCATGGCCGGCATGACCGAGGTCGGCCGCCTCTTCAACAACAACGAATTGATCGTCGCCGAAGTGCTGCAATCCGCCGAAGCAATGAAGGCTGCCGTCGCCCACCTCGAACAGTTCATGCTGAAGGCCGGCGCCGCCTCCCGCGGCAAGATCATCCTCGCCACCGTCAAGGGCGACGTCCACGACATCGGCAAGAACCTCGTCGAGATCATCCTCGCCAACAATGGCTACAACGTCGTCAACCTCGGCATCAAGGTTCCTCCCGAAGACCTCATCCGCGCCTGGCGGGAGCACCGCCCCGACGCCATCGGCCTCTCCGGCTTGCTCGTGAAAAGCGCCCAGCAGATGGTTGTTACCGGAACCGACCTTCACGGAGCCGGCATCGATGTCCCCCTGCTCGTCGGCGGAGCCGCGCTCTCCGATAAATTTACCCGCACCCGCATCGCCCCCGCCTACACCGCCGCCACCTTTTACGCCAAGGACGCCATGACCGGCCTCCGCCTCATGAATGAGATCATGGACCCCGCTACCCGCGAAGCCGCTCTCCGCGCCCACACCTCAACCGGCGGCATCGACATTCAGGCCCCTCAAGCCACCTCCGTCCCTTACTCCGAACAGCGCAGCCCCAAAGTCCACACGGACCTTCCCATCCCCGCCGTCCCCTATGAAGACCGCCGCGTCCGCGCCTTCCACAATCTCGCCGAAATCTGGAGCTACATCAACCCCTACATGCTCTATGGCAAACACCTCGGCTACAAAGGCAACTTCGAAAAGAACCTCCATGACCGCGACCCCAAGGCCCTCGACCTCTTCCACCAGGTGGAGCAGGTCAAAAAACAGGCCGCCGAATTCATGAAAGTTCGCGCCGTCTGGCAATTCTTCGAAGCCGAGCGCGCGGGCAACTCCATCCACCTCTTCACACCCGGCGGGGAAAGCCCCATCCACACCTTCAAATTCGGACGCCAGCCCAAAGCCGATGGCCTCTGCCTCGGCGACTACGTCCTCGACCCCACCGAATCCGCCCGTGACCACATCGCCATGTTTGTTGTCACCGCCGGCGAAGGCATTCGCAAGCGCTACGAAGAAGCCAAGGACGCGGGTGAGTATTTCTACTCCCACGCCCTTCAGGCGCTCGCCATCGAAACCGCCGAGGCTACCGCCGAATACCTCCACCGCCGCCTGCGAGAGGATTGGGGCTTCCCCGATGCCCCCACGCTCACCATGCACGACCGCTTCACGTCCCGCTACCGCGGCAAGCGCTATGCCTTCGGCTACCCCGCCTGCCCCAACCTCGATGATCAGGCCGGGCTATTCCATCTGCTCCACCCCGAAGAAATCGGCGTCATTCTCACCGAAGGCTTCATGATGGAACCCGAAGCCAGCACTTCCGCCCTCGTCTTCCATCACCCCGATTGCGCCTATTTCACCGCCGGCGAAACCACGGAACAAATCCCCGTACCTACTGCTGCCCAAGGCTGAACGCATGCACCGTCGAATCGTGCGTCACCACGTACACCCGTCCGTTTGCCAGTGACAGCCCGCCGAAGTGCGCCCAGCTCTTCAACTGGTCGCCGCTCGAATAGAGCACCTTGCCCGTCTTCGCATCCAGCGCGTAGAGCGTTGCGTGCGTCTTCTTCGCGATTCGTTCATCGGAGGTCAGAATGCGTCCGTTATCGTCCACCTGCCGCACGTACTCCCCGTTCGACAGCGCGAACACCACGCCGTTGGTGATCACCACCGGTTCCGGCATCTTCATGTCCACTGAGTTCCACGCCGCCACCGGCGCGGGCTTGCCGTCCTTCTCCTCCACCTTGAACGCCATCACGCTCCCGTTCGGCGTCTCGCCGTACGAGTGCTCGAACTTCGGCGCCGTGCTCGCCGGCGGACCATACGCCGGCAGGTACAGCCAGCGCGTGCCGTCCTTGTCCTCCCACGTCGAGATCGAGCCCCAGAATCCCCGCCCCGCGAAGTCCACGTCTTCGTTCGTGATCAGTTGGCTGCGGTACAGGGGCGTTCGATGATCCGCCCCTCCGAGCGAGTTGGCGTCCAGCAGGAACAGCACGCCTTCCTTGCCGCCGCCCGCCAGCAGGTCCCACTTCTTGTACTTGAAAAACACCGGGCTGATGCACCCCATGTCCAGGTCCTTCTTCGTGATCCAGGCGCGGTTGGCCGGCGTGTAGTAATCCGCCAGCTTCATCGTCTTCGCATCCAGCGCCAGAAACGTATCGGCGAACTTGCCCGCGGCCACGTCGTAGGGACCGTCGCCCGTCTCCGCGTACACGCGCCCGTTCCCGATCGCCACGCCGGCGCGCCCCCAGATTCCCGCTCCGCCCGTCGTCGTTACGCGGAACTCCGTCACCGGACGGTCCGGCTGCGTCAGGTCCATCGCGAACACGCCGTTCTTCGCTCCCCCGCACCCCTGGCCCGTCGCCGCGTACAGCACGCCCTCGTAGAGGTTCAGGCTGTACGGCTTCGAAAACGGCGGCACGAATGCCTTCGGAGTAGCCTTGTCCTCGCCGTTCACCACGTTCAGCGAATGCAGGTAGCCGTCGCTGGTGACCACGTGTACCGTCCGCGATTTCTTGTCGATCACCGGCGTCGCATTCAATGCCACCGGGCACAGCCAGTGCGGCTTCTGCTTGCTTTCGCCCACAATCGTGAACTTCTTCTGCCAGAAAATCTTTCCGCTATCGGCGTCAATCGCGTACACCGCGTCGGAAGTCCCGGCCACGAAGAGAAGTTCCTTGAACCCCTTCGGCGTAATCACCGGGTCCACGCTCACCGGCGCCGTCAGCGAGTACATCTCCTTCGGCACATTGTCCAGCTTGCGCTGCCATTCGATCTTCAGGTCTTTCACGTTCGAGACGTTGAGTGTTTCTTCATTTTTCTGCCAGCCGCTGCGCGACGGATCACCGCCGAAGGTGAGCCAGTCCGCCGCGGTCAGGCTGAGAGCGCACAGCAGGAGTCCATGGAAACTGCGGGAGAACATGTTGAATATCCTATCGAACGACAGGATACCAGTCCAATAGCTCGGGGATCTGCGATCCTGTCTCGAGTGGCCCAATCATCGGATTGCGTTCTTGTTCTCGACCTCGGCACCAGTTCCTGTAAAGGCGCCCTCTATTCACGGGACGGCCGGCGTCTCGCAACCGAAGCCGTCGAGTACCCGCTCCACACCCCCGCGCCTCACTTCGTCGAGCAGGACCCGGAGGACTACGTCCGCGCCGCCTCGGAAGTCCGCCGCCGGCTCTGCTCCCATGGCCACACCATCCGCGCCATCGGATTCAGCACCCAAACCCCCACTCTCGTCTTCGTCGACGCAGAGGGCCGCGCCGCCGGACCCGCCATCATTTGGCAGGATAGCCGCGCCGCCGGGCAAGCCGCCTGGCTCGCCTCCGTCCCTCCCGCCACCCGCCAGGCGTGGTTCGGCATGGACCTTCCCGTCAGTGCCGCCTCCACTCCCGCCAAGCTCCTCTGGGTGAAACAGAACATCCCCGCCCTCTGGCAGGCAACACGCTGGGTAATGCAGCCCAAGGATTACGTCGCCTCGGTGATGACCGGCCGCATGGCCGCCGACCGCTGGTGCGCCAAAGGCATCGCCCACCTCCACTCCGGCGAGATGCACCCGGAATGGATGGCGGCTCTCGGTAAGCGGGAGTCCCTCTGCCCGCCCGTGCTCTCGATGCGCGCCGTCATCGGCAACAGCGAGGGTATTCCCGTCACCGTTGGCTGGTCTGACGCCATGGCCGCCGTCCTCGCCACCGGAGCCATGCACACTGACAATCGCGGCTTCGTCCTCACCGGCACCTCCGAGATCGTCGGAGTCAGCCGCCGCGGCGCCGAAGCCCCGCCCGGCCTCTTCCACGTCCCTCCCGAAGTCATGGAAGTGCCGTCACTCAGCCTCCACTACGGCCCCACCCAGGCCGGAGGCAGTTGCCTCACCTGGATTGCCGGCCTCTTGGACAAGACCGTCGAAGAAACCCTCGCGCTGCTGCCTTCACGCGCCGCGCTCAGCCCCATCCTCTTCCGCCCCTATCTACAAGGCGAGCGTGCCCCCTATTGGGACCACACCCTCACCGCCGCCTTCGAATGCCTCCGCGCGGAGCACACCGCCGCTGATCTGGTCCACGCCGTGCTCCAGGGCGTCGCTCTCCACGAACGCCTGGTCATCGAAACCGCCGAACAGGGCCGCGAAGTTTCACATGTCGTCCTGGCCGGCGGTGCGGCGCGCAACGCCTTCTGGAACCAGTTGCGTGCCGATATCCTTCAACGCCCCATCCTCGTGATGAACGACACCGAGGCGAGCCTCCGCGGGGCGGCCATGCTCGCCTGGGAGAGCGATGCGGACTGGAGCGAATGGTTCGCCGCTGAGGCGCTGGCGCCCGATGCGTCCCTCCTCGACGCGGCCGCGGATCTCTACCGCCGCTTCCTGGTAAAATCGACGCGGTTCTCCACATGAAAAACAGATTTGATCTCTACGGGCGCGTCGCGCTCGTCACCGGCGGCGGAAGGGGCTTGGGCAAGGCCATGGCGCGGGGCTTTGCCGAGGCGGGCGCCAACGTCATGCTCGCCAGCCGCAGCGAGGATGAGTTGCGCGGCGCCGCCGCGCACTGGAGTTTCTACATTTTCGATATGAATTGTTTTAACGATGCCATGCGGAGTGAGCGGTCGAATTCCTCCAAATGAGTCGGTCTGGCATATTAGTGGTTGACAGACCGACGCAAATGCGTCATCCTT
>JADLBG010000335.1 GCA_020847895.1 Bryobacterales bacterium | reverse complement strand
TTTCATTTGCATCAATCACTCCAGATGGAAATTGCCTTTCCCTATTGTAGTGGCAGGAAGAGGGATGTTTGAGGAACACTCTGCTACGATAAACAGACGCGGCAAAATGGCCCGCGGATTCCTTTTTGTTACATATATGGACCGCCGCGAGTGGGTTCGATTGATGGCCGTACTGGCCGCGGCCGCGCCGGGCGCCGGTTCGCAACAACAGCCCGGGGGCGCGCAGGCGCGGCGCATCAGCAAGGAAATGCTGGTGAGCGCGCTGAAGCTGATGGGCCTCGAATTCACGGATGCGCAACTAGAAATGATGCTGCCCCGGGTGAACCGTGGGCTGGGGGGCATCGAGGCGCTGCGCAAGATCAACGTGCCGCTTGACACGGAACCGGCGGTGACGTTCTCGCCGAGGTTGCCGGGGAAGCGATGGCCCGCGAGCGCCGTATTCCGTACCAGCCGCCCCACGATACCCCGCGACTGGAAACAGGATGGCCGGCTTCCCTTTCTTTCTGTCCTCCAGCTAGCGGCGCTGGTACGCAGCCGCAAGGTCACCTCCGTTGAATTGACCAGGCTGTACCTGGCGCGTTTGAAACAATATGCGCCGCGATTGAACTTCGTCATTACGTTTACGGAAGACCTGGCCCTGGAGCAGGCCAGGCGGGCCGATGCCGAGATTCGCCGCGGCCGGTATCGGGGTCCGCTGCACGGGATCCCGTGGGGAGCGAAGGATCTCTTCGCGGTCAAGGGAATCCGCACAACCTGGGGTGCCGAACCGTATCAGAACCAGGTATTTGACTACGATGCCACGGTGGTAGAGAGGCTGGAGAAAGCCGGCGCCGTGCTTCTCGCGAAACTTTCGATGGGCGCTCTCGCGATGGGCGGGCTTTGGTTTGGCGGCATGACGAAGACGCCATGGGATCAGGACCAGACATCGAGCGGGTCGTCGGCCGGGTCGGCTTCGGCGACCGCCTCTGGTTGTGTGGCCTTCTCGCTTGGCACAGAAACGCTCGGCTCCATCATTTCCCCATCCATACGCTGCGGAACAGCGGGGTTGCGGCCCACCTACGGACGAGTGAGCCGCTACGGGGCGATGGCGTTGAGCTGGACGATGGACAAGGTTGGGCCGATTTGCCGGTCGGCGGAGGATTGCGCGCTGGTGTTGCGGGCCATCCACGGACCGGACGGGCGGGACGGGACGGTGATCGACGCTCCGTTCGCATGGGACGCGCTGCGGCCGCTGTCGCGTCTGCGAGTGGGCGTGCTGCACAAGGACTTCGAGGGGTTGAAGGGCGAGGAGAAAAAGGTATACGAACGGGCGCTGGCGGACCTGGAAAAGGCGGGCGCAAGGATGACCCCCGTGGAGTTGCCGCCCTTCGATGCCGGACCGCTTCTGACGATTCTCAGCGCGGAAGGGGCATCAGCGTTCGACGACCTCACGCGCGGGGGCGGTTTGGATCAGTTGAAGGACCAGGGGCCCGGCGCCTGGCCGAATTCGTTCCGGTCGTCGCGGTTGATCCCCGCGGTGGAGTACATCCGCGCCCAGCGCGCACGCCGGTTGTTGATGCGGGAGATGGAACGGTTCATGGCCGGCTGGGATGTGCTGGTGAGCCCGCCCTATGCGGGCCAGATCCTCACCATCACCAATCTCACCGGACATCCGCAGGCGGTGACGCCGTGCGGGTTCGTCGAAAAGCTGCCAAGGGGGATCGTATTCACCGGAAGGCTGTGCGAAGAAGGGCTGCCGCTCGGCGCCGCGCTCGCCTACGAGAAGGCAACAAAGTGGCACACGCTTCGTCCGCCGTGGTCGTAAGCGCTAGCAGTATCGGCGTTCCTTCATCTCGGCTTCCACCTGATCAAGGGTGATTCCTGCTTCGGCCAGGAGGCGGCCCGCGTGGGTCTCCTTGTGTTTGACGAGGGCCCAGAGAAGGTGCAGGACGTCGATGGATCCGTGGGCGAGGCCATCGGCGCCCTGTGCGGTTGTGGAGAGAATCAGCTTCGCTTCATCGCTCAAAGGCATGTCCGCGCCGGCGGGAATGGCGCCGCCGCGAGGAACGGTCTTTTCGATCCTGCCGATGAGGTCTTCGGCAGTCTCGGCATAGAAGAAAGATTTCTCCTCGTGCAGGACGCCGAGGAGGAGATGTTCCGAGGACAAGCGTGAGGCACCGAGGCGGGTGGCCTCGGATCGCGCCCAATGCATGGCCCAGCGCGCACGTTCGGTAAATCGTTCAAACACGCCGCACCGCCTTTCTACTTCTTCGCCACAGTGGCCCGCGTGGCTCCGGTGGAGATGCCGCCGTCCACAAGCAGGGTCTGGCCGGTGATGTAGCGGCTCTCTTCCGAGGCCAGGAACACCACCGCTCCATCAAGGTCATTGGGAGCGCCGGGACGTCTCAGCGGAATGCGGTCGCAGATGTATTCGTACCACTCCTGGTTTTCGTAGAGCACCTTGTTCTGCTCGGTGCGAAACCAACCCGGAGCAAGGCAATTTACCGTGATGCCATGCTTGCCCCAATCGTCGGCGAGGCTCATGGTCATCTGCTTGACGCCGCCGCGGCTGGCCGTGTACGGCGTCAGCCCGGCATAGCCGAACACGCTGGTGACCGAGCCGATGTTGATGATGCGCCCGTAGCCGTGGGGGATCATTTGCCGGGCAATCGCCTGGGCCACGAAGAACGTCCCGCGGAGATTCGTATCAAGCACGAGGTTCCATTCGTCCCAGCTAATATCGAGCGCCGGCTTGCGCACGTTGCAGCCGGCGTTGTTCACGAGGATGTCGATTTTGGGATAGGCTTTGGCGGCCTGCCCGGCCATGCGCTGGATGCTTGCGTGATCGCGCACGTCGAGTTCGAGCGGCACTGCGTTGCGGCCGAGCGCTTCGATCTCCCGCTGGAAGGGCTTGAGAGAATCCAGCGTGCGGCTGGTGATGATGAGATCGGCTCCGGCGCGGGCAAGGGCGCGGCCGAAGTACTGGCCCAGACCGCGACTGGCGCCGGTGACCACGGCCACACGTCCGCTCAGATCAAAAAACGGATTACTCATGTTCTGTTTCCTCGCTCAGGGCTACGGCTGCAAGATAACTTTCATCAGGTTGGGCTCATTCTTGTAGAGCCGCGAGAACCAGGCGGCTCCCTCACTTAATGGAACCTTGGCGCTAATGAAGGGATCGACGCGAATGAGGCCACGGCTGAGCAGGTCGATGCAGGCGGGATATTCGCCGCACGATCCGCAGACGCCCTGGAGGCGCACTTCTCGCGTCACCACCTGCTGGAGCGGCAGTTCGATGGCGGGCTTGATGTTGCCGATGAGGGTCACGGCGCCGCCCTTGCGAACGGCGGCGATGGAAGTCCTGATGGGCTCGGTGGCGCCCACGGCTTCGAGGGCGATATCGGCTCCCCGGCCGCCCGTGCGGGCTTGAATTTCCTTCACCACATCGCAATTGCGGGGATTGAAGCCTTCCTCCGCGCCGAGTTGCTTCGCCAATTCGAGCTTCGAATCCTCGAGGTCGACAGCGAAGACACGGCTGCAACCGGCAATGCGGGCAGCCTGGATGGTGAGCAGGCCGATCATGCCGCTGCCGACAACCACCGCCGTGTCGCCGAGTTCCACCGGCGTGAGGTTCACGGCGTGCACGGCGATGGAGACAGGCTCGATCATGGCCGCGTATTCGAAGAGCAGGTTGTCCGGAAGCGGATAGAGAATGTTTTGCGGAACGGCCACGTATTCTGCAAATGCGCCGTGGCGACGGTAATCGCCGCAGGAAACTCCCAGCACCTGGCGATTTTCGCAGAGGTTGATTTCCCCGCGGCGGCAGAAAAAGCATTGGCCGCAGGAGACCATGGAATCGAACGTCACGCGGTCGCCGCGCTTGTAGGCGGTAACGTTGCGGCCGGTTTCAGCGATGGTTCCCGCTGCTTCGTGGCCCATCACCAGAGGAGGGATGCGCCGTCCGGTGCTGCCGTCGATGCCGTGAATGTCACTTCCGCAGATGCCGCAGGCTCCCACCCGCACCAGCACGTCATCGTCGCCGAGAGCCGGATCCGGCATCTCAGTGAGTTCCAATTCCATGTATTGCTTGAGTAACAGGGCTTTCATGTATCTTTCCGATTCTAGCGTGCCGGCGGCGGCATGCATCAACTCATCCCGAGAGCCGCCAGGATGTCCGTGGAACGGGCGCTGGGCGCCCAGTATTTCTCGATGTGTTCGATGACCAGATCCGTTCCCGCCTGATGGCTCACGTACGGTTTGTCCTTCGGGTCGTACATCGCGTCCGTGAGATCGCGCACGAGGACGCACTTCATTCCCCATTTCGTCATCTGGCGGATGGCGAAGGAGCGGTTCAGGATGCACATGTTCGTGTGGACGCCCATGACAAGCAGCGTGGTGATGCCGCGGAGTTTGACGGCGTTGTAGATTTCCTGGCCGTTGTCGGAGATGAGGTCATTGGGGCCGATGGTGAGGCCGGGGTGCTCGCGGCTCCAGGCCTTATAGAACTTGTCGTCCGTGTCGCAGCCGCCATCGGAGGAATCGACCGGTAAGGCGGGATCGGAGAGGGCAAGCGGCGACGGCGGTGTCATGGTGGGCATGGCGAGAATCGCCTGGCGCTGCGGCGCGCCGTTGTAGAAGCCCATCGTCTCCGAGGGAGCATGCACGATGAGCACGCCGCGGGAGCGCAGTTTCCGGAGGAAAGGCTCCATGCGTTCCACCAATTGGCCCACGCGGAGGGTAGCGCCGCGGCGCCAGTGCCTGTCCCACATGTCGCAGATGACCACCGCCGTGCTGTCGAGCGGCAGCGGATAACCGAATTCGACTTCCCGCCACTGGCCGGAGCCTTTGAAGATTTCGACGCGGCTTCGCAGCTTGACGGTAACGGGTTTCGACGCAGCGGCGAGTTTGGCCGCGCCGGCGAGGAGGAGAAAGAAGGTTCGTCTGCGCATCACTCGTGCCTCCGGAGGGGAGTAAGCTCTTAGTTTATGACATGGAAACGACGAAGCTTTTTACTGGCCGGGGGAGGCGCTTTCCTGGCCGGGGCCGCGCCTTCAGACGAGGTGTCGCTGGGGGTGATCGGCAGCGGCGGACGGGGAACGTTCGTCATGACGGTGTTTCAGAAGGACCCCGCGCTGCGCGTGAATGCCATTTGCGATGTGTATGAGCCGAATCTCGAAAGAGCGCTGTCGACGGCGCGAAAGGCGCAGCAGGACGCGCCTAAGGCGTATCGGAGTTATAAGGATCTGCTGGCCGACAAAAGCATCCAGGCGGTGTTGATCGCCACGCCCGAGCACTGGCATCATCGCATGGTTCTGGACGCCATCGCGGCGGGCAAAGACGTGTATGTGGAGAAGCCGCTCTGCCGGACTCCGGAGGAAGGAGTGGAACTGGTGGAGGCCGAGAAGCACACCAGGCAGATCATCCAGGTGGGCATGCAGCGCCGCAGCTACGATCTCTATATCGAGGGACGGAAGATTGTGGCGGCGGGAACGCTCGGCAACGTGCGCATGGTGCGGTCGTGGTGGCTAAACACCTACCTGGGATCGCGCCCGGCTACAAAGCTGGACGGACCGCTCGATTGGGAGCAATGGCAGGGTCCGGCAAAGCGCCATGCGATGGATCCGGACCGGTTCCGCAATTGGCGTTTCTATTCAGACTACGCCGGAGGTATCGTGGCGGACCAGGGCGCGCACGTGTATGACGGAATGCACATGCTGATGGCGGCAAGTTATCCGCTGGCGGTGACGGCGGCGGCGGGAAGACCGCACCGGGAAGGCTTCGATCTGCCGGAGTCGGTGGTGGTGACGGCGGAGTATCCGGAGGACTTCATCGGGGTGTTCTCCATCAATTACGCCGCCATGAAATACAAGTCACGGAACGATCAGTTGAACCAGTTGGACGGGGACAAGGCGCGAATGGACATCGGGCGCGAGGAGTTGAAGGTTTACTTGCAGGGCGCCGAAGATTCCCCGGCGATGATACGGACTTCAGAGAAAGGATTCGGGCATGCAACAGATCTGCACGTCCGGAATTTCCTGGAGTGTGTGCGCACGCGGAAACGGCCGACGGCCCCGATGGCGCTGGGGTTCCAGGCCGCGCTGGTGGTGCAGATGGCGAACCTGTCGTTGAAGCACGGGCGGCGCGCGCGGTGGGATGCGGAAAAGAAGAAGGTGGAGATGTAGGGG
>JADLBG010000334.1 GCA_020847895.1 Bryobacterales bacterium | reverse complement strand
CGACCAGGCCGTCCGTAACCTTTGTGAGCAGCTCAACGCCACCGAGACCATTTTTCCCGGTACCGAGTTGAAGCTCATCTACAAGTTGGGGTCATCTTAGATTCCTTGGAGATCAGGAGTTCTGACGGTCCAGAAACGCGAATAGCAGATCGAAGAATCCGTCTACGTTCAGAACCCCCACCGGCTTGGCGTGAATCCCCAACTGCGCCCATGTCAGAATCTCGAACAGTTCATCGAGCGTCCCATACGCCCCCGGCATCGCGATGAAGCCGTCCGACAGATCCGCCATCAGAGCCTTGCGCTCATGCATCGTCTCCACCACCCGAAGCTCCGTCAATCCTGTGTGGGCGATCTCCCGCTCCCGCATCGACCGCGGAATCACCCCTGTCACTCGCCCGCCCTGCTCCAGCACCGTGTCCGCAACCGTCCCCATCAAACCCACGTGCGCTCCGCCGTACACCAGGTCATGCCGCCCGCGCACCAGCGCCTTCCCCAATTCCCTCGCCGCCTCGATCAGATCCTCGCGGTAACCCGCGCTCGACCCGCAGAACACGCACACCCGCTTCATGGACGCTCCACCACCCGCGCCGCCAGTTCCCCCTTCGCCAGCCGCACACGCAGCGCGGCGCCTGCGGGAGCCTGCCCTTCTTCCTTCACTACCGTCCCGTCGCTGGTCTGCACGATCGCATAACCCCGGTCCAGCACGCGCAACGGGCTCAGTTGTCTTAGATGCGCCTCCAGGGGCTCCAACCGCCGCATCGCCCCAGACAGTGTCCAGCGCACCCGCTCCTCCAGTCGCGCCGATGCCGCCTCCAGCCGCCGCCGCCCGTCCGCCATCCTTAGCCGCAGATCGAGGCTCCGCAACCTGGCATCAAGCCCGTCCAAACGCTTCCGCCGCATCGTCACCGCTGCCCGCGCCAGTTCTCTCGCCCGCCCGTCCATCTCATCTACCCGCTGCATGCTCTTCCCCAGCATCCGGTGCAGCGTCCCCCCGGCGCGGTCCACACCGAACTGATGCAGCCTTCGGCGTGCCATCGCGATCCGGTATCGCGCCGCCTGATGCAACCGGTTCTCCACAGCCTCCAACCGCTCCGCCACCTGTTCCCGCGTCCCCACCACCAACTCCGCCGCCGCCGATGGAGTGGGAGCCCGCAGGTCCGCGACGAAATCCGCGATCGTGAAGTCCGTCTCATGGCCGACCGCCGAGACCACCGGAACCTTTGATCCCGCTATCGCCCGCGCCACCGGTTCTTCGTTGAACGTCCACAGATCTTCCACTGGGCCGCCGCCACGGGCGACAATCGTCACATCAGCCCAGCCGCCTTCACTGAAATACTGGATGGCGCGGCATACCTGTTCCGCCGAGCCCTCGCCCTGCACCTGCGCCGGGTACAACCGGATGTGCAGCCCTGGAAAGCGCCGCGTCAGGATGTTCAGCATGTCGCGGATCACCGCTCCCGAGGGCGAAGTCACCAGCCCGATTCGCTTCGGATACGGCGGCAGCGCCCGTTTCCTCGCCGCATCGAAAAGTCCCTCCGCCGCCAGCTTTTGCTTCAGTTGCTCGAATGCGAGTTGCAGCGCTCCGAAGCCCCGCGGTTCGAGCGAATCCACCAGCAACTGGTAGCTGCCCCGTGGGGCATACACGTCAACCCTCCCACGTACCACCACTTGCAGCCCGTCTCGCGGCTTGAACCGCAGAAACCGTGCCGCCCGCGCAAAGAGCGCGCACGAGATCTGCGCCCCCTCATCCTTCAACGTAAAATAGATATGGCCGCTCGGTCCCGCCTTCGTTCCCGAGATCTCTCCCACCACCGAAACCGAACTGAACCCTTCTTCCAGCGCGGCCCGGATCGCTTCGGTTAAATCACTGACAGTAAACAGCTTCCTGGGGATATCCCAGGCCAGGGGAATCTGCACCTTCTCATCCTAACAATTTCCCGCCCGCCCTATCGACCCCATAAGGTTTTTCTATTTGACGCCCTTTTTTCCGTTCGCTACCATCGAGGCTTGTACAGGACCATCCCCACGTAGTCTACTGCCGCGCAACAGAATACCACGCACCACAAGGCACGGCACACGAGCCGTTTTTGTGTGCCGCCGGGAAGGGCGTGTCGCAATTAGGAGAGGAAATCCAAGTCATGACCCCGAAAGAAGTTCTAGAGTTTGCAAAGAAAAACGAATGCAAGCAACTCGATATGCGCTTCACGGACCTTCCCGGTCTCCAGCAGCATATCTCCTACCCCATTTCCCAACTCAGCGAAGACTCCTTTGAAGAAGGCTTCGGCATCGATGGATCGAGTATCCGCGGGTGGGCCGCCATCAATGAGAGCGATATGCTCCTCATCCCCGACCCCGCCACCGCCTTCATCGATCCGTTCTTCGAGATCCCCACGCTCGTCATGACCGGCACCGTCATCGACCCCATCACTCGCCAGCATTATGAACGCGATCCGCGCTGGATCGCCCAGAAGGCCGAAAACTACCTTCGCAGCACCAATATCGCCGACACCGCCTTCTTCGGCGCCGAGGCCGAATTCTTCATCTTCGACAACATTCGTTTTGATCAGAACCAGCACTCCGGTTTCTACTTCATCGACGCCGAAGAAGGCCGCTGGAATTCGGGCCGTGAGAAAGACAACCTCGGCTACCGCCCCCGCTACAAGGAAGGTTACTTCCCCGTCCCTCCCACCGACCACTACCAGGAACTGCGCGGCGAGATGGTCGAGGTCATGGAAAAGTGCGGCCTCCACATCGAGTGCCATCACCATGAAGTCGCCACCGGCGGCCAGTGCGAAATCGACCAGCGCTTCAATACGCTCGTAAAGTCCGCCGACAACATGATGACCTACAAATATTGCATCCGCAATGTGGCGTATCAGTATGGAAAGACGGTCACCTTCATGCCGAAGCCGATCTTCGGTGACAACGGAAGCGGGATGCACTGCCATCAGAGCCTGTGGAAAGACGGTAAGCCGCTCTTTGCCGGCGATAGCTACGCGGGCCTCAGCCAACTCGCCCTGTGGTACATCGGCGGCCTTCTGAAGCACTCTCGCGCGCTCTCCGCCATCATCGCCCCCACCACCAATAGCTACAAACGCCTCGTTCCGGGCTACGAAGCTCCGGTCAACCTCGCTTACTCCCGCCGCAACCGCTCCGCCGCGGTCCGCATCCCGATGTACTCATCCAGCCCGAAGGCCAAGCGCGTTGAATACCGGCCGCCGGATCCCTCTTCCAATCCCTACATGGCCTTCTCCGCCCTGCTGCTCGCCGGCCTCGATGGCATCCTCAACAAGATCGACCCCGGCGAACCGCTCGACAAGGACATCTACGATCTCTCCCCCGAGGAAATGAAGAACGTTCCCTCCATGCCCGCCTCCCTCGATGAAGCCCTCACCTGCCTCGACGAGGATCACGGCTTCCTGCTCAAGGGCGACGTGTTCACCGAGGAGTTGATCGAAACCTACATCAACTACAAGCGGAAAAACGAAGCCGAAGCCGTCCGCCTGCGGCCTCATCCCTACGAGTTCTCGCTCTATTACGACATTTAACAACGCAACCCGGCATCCAGGTTTGTGCGTGCGGCCCGCGAAAACGGGCCGCTTTTTTGTGCTGTGGCGCGGACGCGACTCAACCTGCCCGCCCGCACTTCGCCGGCGCATGGCAAGCCCCCAGTCATTTGACCGGGTCGGCAATACGATACCGGAACACCACTCTCCTCTTCCTGTCAATTTATTCGATATTCACCGTAACACCCCTATCTGCACCGGGGCCGGACCGAACGCAAACGACCCCGGCCGCAACGAATCGACTATCAAAGCCCTTGCCCCCGTCTTTGCCACATACGTAAATTGTCCTGCGCCCAGCTTGCGCACGCCCGAACCCCGCCGCGCTTGATCCGCGGCCGGCGTGGGCGCCGCCGAATCGGAACTGCCCGCCGGCCACCAGGAAAGACGCCCTTTACTTTACTCAAGCGCTTGTGCGCCATCCGGAATCCTTGGCCGCTCATGATTCCTGGTGTCCATTCTTCGCGTGTTCATCGCATGTGAGTATGAGGCCAAAGTAGCGGTCGGGCGGGAAGACGCGTCTCAGACGCGGGCCCCGTCCAGGATCTAAGAACTTTGTGGAGGCCCAAATGAAGTCGCCCCCAGGCATGTCGAAGTTTCCTGTCACGGAGAAGGCTCGCGCCGTGCCACGTGAGATTCGCCTGCTCGGAGCGCAAGGAGGTGGCGCATGAACAGAGATGAGCAGCCCACGCTCGTGCCGGCCGTCAACGGCCGGGCCGGCTATACCTTCCAGGACGCGGACAGCCCTCAACGGCTTTCTGAAAGGAACGGCGTAGTCGCGCGCGTCGTTGTGCCTTTCCTAGGCCTGATCCTCGCGGCACTGAGTTGCCCCGCTCCAGTTCTCGGCTCAGCTTATTCAGCCTCCGGATCGATATGGCAGGATTTCTACGCCCCGATCCCTCCAGGCACTCCCTCGGTAAGCCCTACACACGCGACGTTTCAGCAGCAATACCAGACTGGAGATATCAACCTACTTTCGCGTGCCGAAGCCAGCCGAGGAAACATCGACCTGTTCACCTTGGCAAGCATCAATGGCATGACCAACTGGAGTTCCGGTCATGTGTCGTCAACCTCGAGTGCCGGAATCCTCGAACCGGTGTATCCGCTCTGGCAGTTCTTGGCCGGTTATGGCCTACCGTTGGCGTACGTTACATTCGAGTACGAGGTCTGGGTGGCTGGCGCCCTGTACACGACCTCTGCCGGTCCTGGCGCGGCGGGCAGCGAAGCGGGCTTGCAATACAGCTATCGCGTGGGCGACTCGAGCGGCGGCGGGAATTGGTCCCAGAACTCCGCCGGCCAAGTCTCGCAAAGCGGAACGTGGAACAACTCCATCAAAAGCAGCTTCACTGTCCGAAAGGATTCGACGTTCAACCTGCAACTGGCGGCCACCGCCGGGTCCGGCGGCAGTAAGACTTATGTGCCAGGCAGCAAAGCCACGGTCGTGGCCAGCGCCGATTTCAGCCATACCATGACCTGGTTGGGGGTCACCGGGATCCGCGCTTTCGACAGCGTGGGGAATGAGGTTCCACTGCCCGCGGACGCCGTCCTTCCGTTGATTGGCCAGGATAGCGGCTTCGACTACTGGTATTCCGCCGACACGCCCGAACAGGTTCCTGAGCCCGGCGCCATGGTTCTTCTTGGTTCTGGATTAGTCGTTGCAGGCCTATTGAGGAAATTCGGCGCCAGGCGCAGGGATTCTTAAAAATTGTGTTCCGGCAAGAACGACCCATGCCGATGCCTCGTGAGCCACTGCCTCAGCCACGTGCGCGCGCTATGCATTCCTTGCGGAAGATGGAAGACGGAGTTCCTCTGCCAAAGGAGCGGAAAAGCGATCTTGTCATCCCAAAGTCAAACACTTCAGAAAGCAAAAAGCCCGGCGGTAAGCCGGGCTTTTTGTCATAATCGGGCAACGTCCTACTCTCCCACACACTCGCGCATGCAGTACCATCGGGGCTGAGAGGCTTAACTTCCGTGTTCGGGATGGGAACGGGTGTGACCCTCTCGCTAGTGTCACCCAAAATCGTTAGGCAACTGAACTTGATGTACGAGCCGCAACACTCATGTCGCAGCGCCTATATGCCTGTAGTAAATTTTATGGTCAAGCCGAACGGGCTATTAGTACCGGTAAGCTTCATACATTACTGCACTTCCACATCCGGCCTATCAACGTGGTAGTCTTCCACGGCCCTTGT
>JADLBG010000333.1 GCA_020847895.1 Bryobacterales bacterium | reverse complement strand
GGTAGTGCAAGGCCATGGCGCTCCCCGCCGCTTCCCTGTCGAGCGGAAGTTCCTGGAAGATGTTGAGCATCTCCAAAGCCGCCATTCCCTGAGAGTTCGGCGGCAGTTCATACACCGTCCAACCGCGGTAGTTGGTGGAAATCGGCTCCACCCACTCGGCCTCGAACCCTTCCAGATCAGAGGCTTCGAGCACTCCGCCGAGTTTCTTCGACGTCGCGAGGATGGCGCGGGCAATCGGCCCCTTATAGAAAGCGTCCGCCCCCTGTTCGGCCACCACATCCAGAGCTTTGGCCAAATCCGGGTTGCGCACCATGGCCCCCACCCGCGGCGCTGCTCCATCACGCAGGAACATACTCCGCGAGTACTCGCTCGCGTTCAACTTCGTCACCGCGTCCCGCCAGTGCCCCTGAATCATCTCCGTCAGCGGAAAGCCTTCCCTCGCGTAGTAGCGCGCCGGGCGGAACACTTCCCTCCAGGGCAGTTTGCCGAAGCGCTGGTGCAACTTGCGCCACCCGTCCACGCACCCGGGCACGGTAACCGAGTGAATCCCCTCCTGAGGCATCGAGTAATGGCCAAGCTCCTTCAGTTTGGCGATCGTCATCGCGGCGGCGGAGGGGCCGCTTGCGTTGATTCCGGACAACTTGCCGGACCTGGCGTCGTAATAGAGCGCGAACAGGTCGCCGCCCATGCCGCAACTCATCGGTTCCACCACCGTGAGAACCGCGTTGGCCGCGATGGCGGCATCCATCGCCGTCCCTCCGCGGGCGAGAATCTGCGCCCCGGCTTGCGAGGCGAGCGTCTGGCTGGTGGCGACTATTCCCTGGCGCGTGATAACCATGGACCGTGCGTGCGAGCGCTCTTGTGCTTTGCTTGACATAGTGAGAACAATACAGACAAAAAAGACAACAGAAACTCTTTTCATCAGCCGAACTCCGGGACGAGAGTCTTCGAGTATAAAGCCGCTCCGGTCATGTCCCGCAGGGTAACCTCTAACGTCTTGCGTTTTCCATCGATCCGGACGTCGCCGAAGAACTGCATCCCCTCGAGCGGGCACAGGTTCGACCGCCCGGCCGGCGGCGCCTTTTGAAACTCCACCCGCGGCCCGAACGTGTTGTCCAACTCCGCGGGGCCGAACGTTCCGGCATTCAGCGGTCCGGAGACGAACTCCCAGAACGGAAGGAAATCGGAAAACCGCGCCCGCTCCGGGTGGTACTCATGAGCCGCGGTATAGTGCACATCGGCGGTCAGCCAGACCGTGTTGCGCACGTTGTGCCGCTTCATGTCGCGGAGCAGGGAGGCGATCTCCAGTTCCCGCCCCAGTGGCGGGCCGTCGCCATTCGCTGATGCCTCAAACCGCGTCCGTCCCTGCTCGTCTTTCCCGTCAGGCGCCAGCAGCCCAAGCGGCATGTCCGCCGCCATCACCTTCCAAACCGCTTTCGACGCTCGCAGATCGCGCTTCAACCACTCCATCTGAGTGGAGCCGAGGTATGCGGTTTCCGCCGAAACGGCCTCCTGCCGGTTCCAGGTGTTCGGCCCGCGGAACGAACGCATATCGAGCACGAATACATCCAGCAGTGGTCCGTAGGCGATCTTACGGTAGATGCTCCGCGCCGCCGGCGAAAGCGGAGCATACTCCAGGAACGCCTGCCGCGCCCGCTGTACCAGCACCTGAACATCTTTTTCCCGATACCTCGAATCCTCCCGGATGTCCTTCGAAGGAGACCAGTTGTTCATCACTTCGTGGTCATCCCATTGCCAGATCTGAGCCACCTGCGCGCTGAACCGGCGCACGTTTTCATCGAGCAGATTGTACCGGTAGGCCCCGCGAAACTCGTCCAACGTTTCAGCCACTTTGCTTTTCTCGGCCGTGATCACATTCTTCCACACCCGGCCGTCCGGCAATGAGACTTCCGGTGGAACTGGGACATCGGCATAAATGGTATCTCCGCTGTGGAGGAAAAAATGCGGCTCGAGTCTGCGCATCGTTTCAAAAATGGTGATCCCTCCAACGCCCGGATTGATACCCCATCCCTGCCCTACCATATCGCCCGACCACAGGAATCGCACATCCGCATTGCCCCCCGGCGGGGTAAGAAAACTGCCCCGAAGAGGATGCGCCCCCTCCACCGACGCCTCATAGAAAATGTGCTGTCCCGCCGGCAACCCCTTCAACAGCACTCTCCCGGTGAAGTCCGTTTGCGCGGACAGGGCAGGACCGGGAGTCTCCCGCCACGCGCCGGCAGTACGCCACTTCACGGACATCCGCCCCGGCACGGCGCTTCGCATCCACACCGTGGCTTCCCCGCGGGCGACGTCTCCTGTCTGTACGGCGGCGGGCTCCAACCGGTCCGTGGCACGAAGAAACGTGGCGCCCGCGGGGCAGGCAGCCAGGATTTTCCAGAGATCTCGCCGGCGTATCATGCGTCTATTGTCGCAGGACCGCTATCATGAAGGGATTCATGCGGTTGTCATTATTATCCTTGGGGCTGTTGTTAGCTGTTCCGGCCGGAGCGGGGGGGCTGGGGTCTCAGACGGAGCGGAGTTATCAGACCTACCTCTCGAACTTTGAGTCGAGTTTCGAGAAAAGAAAGACGTTCCTGTTTATCGACGCGGAAGAGGGCTTGCGTGACCGCGTGCGCAAGGGAGAGATTTTCGTTGAGGAACAGAGACCTTCCAACGAGCCGCCCAACGCGCTGATCCATCACTACGAGGGGGCCGTGTTCATCCCGCGCGCGAAGTTGGACCGCGTATTGGCGTTCCTTCAGGACTACGGCAATCACAAGAAATACTACGCCCCCGAGGTAATCGACTCGGCGATTCTCGAACACGACGGGAACCACTTCCGGGTTCGCATGCGCCTACTTAAAAAGAAGGTTCTTACCGTGGTGCTCGAAACCGAGCATGACGTGCGCTATAAGCCCGCCGGTGAGAAGAGATGGGAGAGTTCGTCCCGCTCCACAAAGGTTTCCGAGGTGGAGCATCCCGGCACGGCGAAGGAACGGCAGTTGCCCCCCGGATCAGGCCATGGGTTCGTTTGGCACATGGACAGCTATTGGCGCATCGAGGAGGCCGATGGCGGCATCTTTCTGGAATGCACTTCCATCTCGCTCTCCCGCGACATTCCCTTGGGGATGACCCGGTTGCTGCGGCCCATTATCGAGGAACTGCCCGAGCAGTCCTTACGCCTCGTGCTCAGGAATACGCGCAAAGGCCTCACCGACTAGCAACCGCCGGACCCAGGCCCGCGCCGGCGGAGCCAGCCGGAAGCAAAATAACTCACCTCCGCGACAACCGATGGCCGGGAGACTCTCTCGAACTCCGGATGCGCGGCTAGAAAGCTATCGACGGCGGCATGCGGATTGTCGGCGCGCCACCTGTCTTCCCCCTCGGGAGTCCCCGCCAGGTCAGCCATGTTGGTGTCCGCCACCACCATCATCGATTTCTCATCTACCAGAGGGGCGTAGTGCTCCAGTTCGGCCCTGACGTGCTCTGACGAATGGTCGCTGTCCAGAAACACGAAGACGCGCTCCCCGTCTTGCATCAGGCGCTCCACCGGCGCCGTGGCGGAATCGCATTCAAGCAGCGTGATGCGCCCCGCCCCCTCCGCGGCCAATGCCTCCCGCACCCCCTCGCGCGGCGCAATCTCCACCGCAATCACCCGCCCATGATCGAGCAGGCGGCACAGCGAAGCAAAGAACAACGTGAGGCCGCCATCATAGACGCCCGTCTCCACAATGACATCCGGACGCAGACTCCAGATGGCGGAAGCGAGCCGCAGCACATCATCCGGAAGCTGAAGCACCTGCCGTCCCATCCAGCCAACCTCCCGCCAGTGCCCCTGGTTCCAGCCAAGCGCCATCCACTGGCGCGACAATAGAGCGAAAGCTTGCGGACTGTAGAGCCCGAATTCCTCGGTCTTCTCCTCTCCGGTGACGGTGAGTGTCCCCCGCGATGTATCGATGGTAAGCAGCATCCACGGCAATTTTGACATGCGCCGCATGCGCGAACACGATGCCGCGGCAGCGGCGCGGTTTCCAGGCCCGGATTACTACCACGCCCTTGGCTGGATTCACGAAACCCTGCGTCCGGCTACCTATGTGGAGATCGGCGTGGGATACGGGGAATCCCTGCGCCTGGCTATCCCGCCAACTGTCTCATTAGGAATCGACCCCCACCCTCTGGCGGAGTTCACCGGCCCCGCTATCATCCGGCAAACCAGCATCGATTTCTTCGCCCGGTACGACTTGCGCGAATTCCTGGGATCCCCCTACTTCTCGTTGGCCTTCCTGGACGGATCCCACCTCGTCGAGGATGTGGCTGCCGACCTGTTGTCGCTCGAGCGCTACGCCTCACCCGCTTCGGTAGTGCTGGTGCACGACACCATCCCGCTCGATGAAGAAACATCCTCGCGCACGCGCGCCACCGAGTTCTACACGGGAGACGTATGGAAGATCGCGCCGCTCCTCGCAAAGGCGAGGCCGGAACTGGAAGTGGCGACCGTGCGCGCCGGCCCATCCGGCCTGACAATGATCCGCGGCCTCGGCGCCGGCGGATGCCTCGATCCGGCGCAATGCCTGGACTGGGGGTGGAACGAATACCTCATCTCGAAGGACAGAGACTTCCGCTACCTCGACAACACCCGCGATGCCGTCTCCGCATGGCTTCAAGGCTTCCGCCAGCACACGCCCGTCCAGTCGATTCGCTCGAGCGGAGCCTGAATTCGCCGCGCCGCGCGGAACTCATCCACCGCGTCGCGGCAGACCTCCATGCAGTGGTAATCGTCGACAATGACCCACCCACCCGGCGATACCTTGTCGTAAAGGGCTGCCAACACGTCGCGAGTCGATTCGTAAAGATCGGCATCAATGCGCAGCAGGGCGAGCGTGCCGATGGGAGCGCGCGGCAGGGAGTCCCGGAACCAGCCGCGCAGAAAGCGCACCTGCTCGTCGAACAGACCGTAGCGCGCAAACAGTTCCTGGACAGCTTCCAGGCTCACGGCGAGAGCAGGGTAAACCGCGGCGCTCATGTCCGGATCCCGCGGGAAGGTAGGCCGTGGAAGCCCCTCAAAAGAGTCCGCCACCCACACGAGGCGATCCCTGATTCCGTGCGCCTTGAGATAGCCGCGCAGGAAGATCGTCACCCCTCCGCGCCACACGCCGCATTCCATCACATCGCCGGGAACCGAGTCCCGGACAATCGAGTCCAGGCACTGTTCCACGTTCTCGATCCGCGCCCGCCCCACCATGGTGTGCAGGTAGGGCAGGTTCTCCACGCGGTCATCCGGAAACCGTCCGATGGCCAGCCCCTCGCGAACAAGCCGGCTCAATTCCGGCCGCTGCGCCTCGATGTGAAGAAGCGCTTCCGGCGCGTAGTGTTCCTCCCCCTCCAGGCAGCGGCGCAAATAGAGCAGACGGACTTCGTTTTCCCAATACAACTCGCCGAGTAGGCTCTTCTTCAGCAAGTCAAGGTAGAGGTCCGGTGTCATATTCCATCAAGGACATCGCGATCGCTGATTGTGGCGCGGTGATTCCAGACTCGGGCGCGGGCAATACTCCATTGCGTCGCGCGCCGGGTGAAGAACCGGACTACCGGCTCCGGGGCTTTGGCCAGCACCTCCAAGGCGGCATCGTCCGTGCCGCCGGTAGTGAGGTTGCGCAGTTGAAAAAGCAAACGGTTGCGGAGAAATACCTGTTCCACTTCCTCGTAGGAATAGTGCCGGTTCACTGTGTCTCTCTGCCGGTGATGCACCGTAGAGGAAGGCGCAAACAGCACGCGATAACCAAGTTTCCGGGCGCGCCAACTCCATTCCACGTCTTCCCAATAGAACGGCTGATAGATGCGGCTCGCCTCGCAGAACCGTTGCAGCAGACGTCGCTGGAAGAGGCTCGCCCCGCCGCCCGCGTAGCTGCAAGTCGCTACTTCCCTGGCCTCCGGCACGCGGTCATGAATGGTGGCGAGGCCGCCCTCGATGTGGAGGAACGCAAAATTGGTTTCCTCGCGAAAGCGCGTTGGGTCTTTGAGAAAAATCTGCGAGGCGATGGCAAACACGTCCGGCGCGCGTTGGGGCAGCACCTCCGCCAGCGCCCCGCGCGAGAGGACCGCATCATTGTTCATCAGATAGACCCAGTCATACCGGGCGGCGCGGAGCCCTTCCCTCACCGCCTCCACAAACGGGAGCGGTTTCGAAAAGAATCGCCACTCCACCGCGGGGTGCGCCTTGCGCAGTTCGAAATACTCTCCACCGGCGGAGCCGCTGGCAACAACAAGAATTTGATGAGGCTCATCAATCCCGGCCGCGCGTTCGACGCTATCAAGGCAGGCCGCAAGCTCCGAAAGGTTATTGCGCTCGGGAATGATCACCGTGATTCCCCGGCTCCAGGCGCGCGGGCGTTCACGCGGTTGCGGCGCAATCCTCTGAAGCACGGCCCCCGCGCGGTCCGCCTGGTGAATGAACTTGCGCAGCGGCTGAAACTCCGCGGCCGTGCGCCGCGCGCGCTCCTGGTCAATACAGTGCTTGGCGGCAAGCAGCACGGCGGCAAAACCCAGGTCGCGATGGTCCGTTCCAACTCCGCGATGGCTCGGCCGGTACTTCTGGCTGGTGCGGAACTCGAGTTCCCACGTGCGCCCATTGCGCGGCACGGCGAAATCCTCCCCGAAGTTCATCACCTCCTCCCACGGGTTGCGGATAGCGCCCACCTCCTGGCCATTGCAGGTGATGGTGAGAACGTTCGGCTCCGCGGCAAACCCCGGCGGCAGATAGCCCGAAATGTGCAGCGTGTCATCGCCCGGGCGCGGAGCCAGCACCGCGGCAGCCCGCTGGGTGCTCCACACGTGGGCCTCCTGTTCCACCGGATGCCAGCCTCGCGTAAGCTGCGCGCTCATCCCGCGGTGGGCCAGGATCTCCGGCTCGAGGGGAGCCGGGAGATACGCTGTCTTCCAGATGCAAGACCGGCAGGCCGGCTCCATTCCAGAGACGTAGCGCCGCCGCAGATCGGCATAAGCCGGTCCATGCCAGATCTCATCGAGCGTTTCCGAATGCAGGTTGCCGAGCGGCACGCGGTCCATCACTTCACAGGCCACGACATCGCCGTTCGAGAGCACGTGCGCGGTCTCCCACGGATTCTGCTCACAGCAATGGATGCGAGCACCATCCGGGAGCGCGAACGGCCACGCGGCCGGCACCTGCCCGAGACACGTTTCGCCGGCCGTATAGAAAGGATTGCAGATGGTGAGGCGCATGCCCGGATGCGCCGCCTTCACCTGTTCCACGGCGCCCAGCAGACTCTTGCGGAACTGCTCCGTGGGATGCGCCCAACCCGTAAGTTCCCGGGGAAATACGAGCGGTATCTCATCGCGGCGCATGACGGGAAACAGTAGAATGTCGCCCATTCCGAGCGATTCGGCGAACTCTGTCACCGCATCCAACTGTGCGAGGTTTCTCTCCATGGCGACGAAGCCGATGTCGAGCACCATCGGGCATTCCCGCCGCGCATTCCATTCCGCCAGTTGCCGCAACCGGAGCCGCAGTTGCCGGGCGGAACTGTAGCGGTAGATCTCGCCATACTCGCGTTCCTCCATGGCATGGACGGACACCGTCAGCCGGTCCAGCGGGCTCAGCGCCAGCGGCTCCAGGAGCGTTTCCGGCACGGAGGAGAGCGCCGACACCAGTTCGACCCAGGCGCCGGTTTCGTGAGCGAGTTCGATGGCGCGGATCAGGTCCGGATAATACGTGGATTCGCCGGAGTAGTTCAGCACCAGCACCCGCGGATCGCGCAGCGAACTCAGCAAGGCCTGGTAGAGCGCGAACGGCAGATGCTCCCCCGCGCCGCGCCGCGGTTTCCTCGAGCAGAAGATGCAATCGAAGGGGCACTTCGAAGTGAGTTCAATCCAGAGCGTCCGCGGCGACGGGGCCGGACAGCACAGGGGATTCGCATCACCCATACCCCTTGATTTTACGCTTCCGCGATTTCCCGGGTTGTTACATTCTCCGAAGCCGGGCCCGGCCCCGGCGGCGTGATGAAATAAAGCGGCGT
>JADLBG010000332.1 GCA_020847895.1 Bryobacterales bacterium | reverse complement strand
TTGAAGCGAATCGAGGGATGAAGTTGTTGGCATAGAGGGGCTCATGTCCCAGCGTACTATATACGCACGGAAAAATGGGACAAAAAAAAGAAAACCCGCTGATCGTCACTTCTGCGACGCGCACCCCCATCGCTCCACCTCATCCAGCGCCCGCTCCACCTCGGCCACGCTCCCCACCACCCCGTGCGCGCCCGCCGCCGGCGGCCTCCTCGCGGATCGCCTCGACGCGCGGGGCGATGGCCGAATAGCCGAAGGTGCCGGATTCGTCTTCGAGCAGGCGCCGCCAGAGACCTCCTGGCGCTGGCTCGGAAGCTTTTCCGGACTCTTCTTCGAAGAGGGAGAGGGCGTGGGCGTCTCGCTTTCGTTCGAACTCGCCTCCGGAAATATCTCCTTCATCTTCGCGCGAAGACCTTCCTCCCCGCCGGCTCTCCAAGCTCTTACCAGGCTGGGTCCGTTCCTGGCCGCCAGTTCGCGATCTTTCGATTACTGTCCCAGGGCACGAATCGCTCCCGCCGGAATCTCTCACCGCGGCGCTGCTGCGGTCACCTGCCGCAATTCCTCCGTGGCATCGTGGCTGAGTACGCACTCCGGGATATCGGTCCCTCAGTATTTCGGAGTTCACCCATCTTGTGGAGAAAACTCCCGGAGGAGTTCAAGGGCACTCTGCCAACGATAGAAGAGATCGAAGCCGAGCTTGCGACTGAAGACGAAGACAAGGGCGCTCCGCGATGAAGGCAATCGCCGATTACCTATACGCTGTACAGGACGTTCTCCACCATCAACAACTGGCTACAATCCTGCGCCTCGCCTTGAGGCACGCATCCTGCCAGGCAGGGACTCCCAAACAAAACCCATTCTCAAAAACTCTGCGCTCTCCGCGCCTCCGCGAGAAAATCTGCGTTCCCCTTCAATCCACAAATATTTCACCCTTTCTCCACAACCACTTACAAACCCACACCATAAATCTCCAACTCTCCCCGTGCTAAAACCGGGCCAGAGTACAATCCTATGTCCACTATCAGTCAAGCTCATAGCGACGCCGCTCGCATCAACGGTGCCAAGTCCCAAGGCCCCATTACCCCGGAAGGCAAAGCCCGCTCCTCCCAAAACGGCCGCATCCACGGCTTCACCTCCTCCCGCATCGTCTTCCAAACCCCCGAAGAACAGGAAGACTACGACACCCTCCTCTCCGAATACACCACCAACCTCAAACCTAAAGGCCCCATCGAACTCGATACCTTCCACCAACTCATCCACGCCGCCTGGCGTCTCCGCAACCTCGCCATTGCCGATGCTGCGCTCTACGAGAAAGCCGCCGGCGATCCCCTCCTCTGCGAGGACCTCGAAATCGAAAAGAAAGCCGCCCTCCTCCACCGCTACCGCACTGCCGCCGAACGTGCCTACACCCGCGCCCTGAACCAGTTGAAATCCATTCAGAACAACCGCCTCTACCAGGAGCAGTTCTCCCACCTCCTCCCTCCCGACGCCCCGCCATTAGCCAACAAGGAACGTTTTTCCGCCCGAACCCAGGCCAACCTCCGCAACGAACTCACCAACGCCATCAAGCAGGCCAAAGAAGAGGCGAAAGGCTTCTCCTCCTCCATCAAGGACATGCTCAACCAGTTCAAAAAATAGTCGAAATCGAATCATTCACTCTGTTTTTCTGAAATCTCGCGCCCGAAGTGTTTCCTCTCAACCATGGCCAGATTTGGGAAACATTTGGGAAGCGAAGCGGGCGCAACAGCAGCGAATGTTATATAATCCGCCCAGTCCACCGCCGCGGCCCAAAAACCACCTGCCGCTCCGGAATGGCCTCATGGAGATCTTATGACGAAACGAGAATTCCTTGCCGCCGGCATCACCAGCGGCCTGGCCTTGGGAAAAGGCTCTGCTTTTGCCGAACAGGCGGAGGCTGCCGTGCGCAAAGCCGCCGAAGCTAAAGGCAAACGGCTCCCCACCCGCAAGGCGAAAACCACGAAGATGTTCAAGTGCCCGCCAGGCTTTCCAAATGCGATTGCCGTTACTCCCGAAGGCTTATGGATCGGCGAGCAAAAGCTCTCCGGCCCGCAAGCCGTCGCCTACCACATGGCCGAGCCGAAATCTCTCGATGAGGCTGCCTGGCTGGTGGATTGGAACGGCAAACTGCTCAAAACCGTGATGACTCCATCCCGCAACACCAGCGGCATGGCCGTCGGTGGCGGATATGTCTGGATGATCGCCAACGCGCCGCCGGAAGGCGTCTTCCAGGTCGACATGAATTCCCGCCTCATCAGTCACCGTCAGATCCCTCTCGGTCCCCCGGATAACGGCGGCGGCAGCCACGGCGGCATGTGGCATGACGGCAAACTCTGGCTCGTCGCGCTCCGCCTTCGCGGCATTCTGCGCGTCGATCCCAAGACCTTCGCCCCAGAGTACATGATCCCCTTCTATCAGGCCCCGGACCGCATGCGCTACCACGGCTGCGCCTGGGATAACGGCACCGTCTGGCAGGTCATTGGTAACGACAGCAAGCGCTACTCCGAAGGCCGCCCCGGCCTCGTCCGCTACGAAGCCGCCACCAGCAGGGTGCTCGAAGTCGTCGACTTCCTTCCCGGCTCCTGCGACCCGCACGGCCTCGCCATGCACGACGGCAAGCTCATCAGTTGCGACGCCGGCATCCACCCCGGTTGGCCGAACCTCGACAGTCCGACTTCCGGATGGATCTTCCGCATCGATTTCGTTTGATGCAGCCCGGGAACGAGGTTCTGTACAGCATCGGCACGCCTTCCGAATCGGACGAGATGGTGTGCCTGCTGGGAGAAACGTTCGCTCTGTATGATCCGCCCGCCGTGGCCGCCGGTTTGACTCCACCGGAGTTCGAGCATTTTGTCCGCCTCCTTTGCCCCCATACCGGGCGTCAGGGCCTCACCATCATCGCCAGATCGGCCGAAACCGGAGAGATGATGGGAGCCCCGCTCGCCGAAGATGCGGCGTCGCATCTGCCTGCCGGTTTGGAGAGCCTGAGCGCGAAATTTGATCTCATCTTCGACATCCTCGGCCAGCTCGACACCGAATACCGCTCCGGACGAACTGTAAGTCCCGGCGAGTCGCTCCACCTCTTCCTGCTCGGAGTTGCGCGCAGGTTCGCCGGTCAAGGCATCGCCCGGCAACTCGTAGCGGAATGCGTGGCGAACGGGATACGCAAGGGCTACCATGTGGCCGTTACCGAGGCGACAAACAGGACCTCCCAGCACATCTTCCGCAAACTCGGCTTTCACGAGCGCGTAAGGCGGTCATGCTTCGATCACCGCTTTGATGGCCAGGCTGTCTTCGCTTCCATCGCCGCTCAGGGAGGCCCAATTCTCATGGATAAGTCCCTGTCGCGGGGACCTGCAATCGCGCCTACCGCTGCTGCTCCAGCGGCCGGATGATCTCCGATAGTAGATCCGGAACCCCCTCTTCCCTGACCAGCGTCGGATACCTCTCCCCCGAATGACAGTCCACCCGGAACGTCTGATAAATCTCACCGTCCTTCACAATCAACTCCATCGCCCCGCTGCTCTCCTTTCCCATCCGGATTGCCGCGCGCAGCGATTTTCCTGTAAATTGCCGCCCGTTCACCGCCAGCAGCCTGCCCGCCGGAGCCATCCCGGCGCGGTCCGCGGGGCTTCCTTCGATCACGTCCAGAATCGTCCCGTCCTCCCTCAGCACCAGGCCCAGCGAATACCGCGCGTCCACCTGCTTCCGCACTCCCTCCCGGACCTTCTGGAACTCCGGCACATCCTCGCGATAGGCCAGCCGCCACCCCGCTCCCGTCATCCCGCCAAGGGGAGGCTTCCTGTCAATGCGATCCACCCGCGCCGCGAAAAAACCCTTCCAGTCGTATGGCTGTACAGCCTGCAACGCCTCAATTACATCCGCCAGCGTGTACGGCTTCACCTCCGGCTTGCCCGATTCCCCTCCAAGGAAGCGCCGGCAAAAGTCGTCGAGCGACCGCTTCCCGCCGCTCAACTTGCGAATCGTGACGTCCGCCTCCAGCC
>JADLBG010000331.1 GCA_020847895.1 Bryobacterales bacterium | reverse complement strand
TTGAAGCGAATCGAGGGATGAAGTTGTTGGCATAGAGGGGCTCATGTCCCAGCGTACTATATACGCACGGAAAAATGGGACAAAAAAAAGAAAACCCGCTGATCGTCACTTCTGCGACGCGCACCCCGCATGAACTGACTCCTTTCAATCGCGCCACAAACTCATTTAAACTGGTTTACACTGGATAAGCCAGCAATTCTGCATCGGACAAGCCAAGGAAGAGCGTTCGGCCCATGACCGTGAGCCCAATTGGTTTCCTACCTAATGGAACTTCGCAAAGTATTGACGTGATGTGCTTTCCAGTGCGATCAAAGTGTGCAATGTTCAGCCCAACCCGCACATCTGACGGCAAGATGATGGCCCATAGAGACCCGTCTTCGGAAACGCACATAGACGAAACAATCACAAACGAGCGAAGCTTGCCGTCTGGACGAATTGAAGAAGCCTTCTCATCGTAGTATTTCTTGGCCGCCTCAATTTCTGCGCAAGCCAGAGTGATCTGGCTGAGGGCCCCAGTACGGATATCAATCGAAGATCCCGTGGCAATAGTCTCGTCTATCGCGACAACCTGTGCGTCTGAGGCGTTCGATGAATACAACCGGGCTCCTCGTGTGCTGGCCGCGGACGACACGAGCCGCCGCCAGACAGGAGTGCGCTCTCTTAGCGGGAGCAGTTCGAGCGAGAAGTCGTGCCGGAGCGCTGCCAAGGTATCCTGACACACTGCATACGATATCGCTCCGACCGCTCCAGGCCTATCCGTGATCTCCCGTGTGACGGCACCTTGTGGGCCACTGCGCTCCTCGAAAGATATTCCGGATGCCCCTTTTTTCCAAGTTGCAAAGAGAAGCTCTCCAGTTGAACGCATTCCAAACCACGCGTGTCGATACTCGCTTGGAAGCTCGAAGGAACATTTCACTAGCGCGTCAGCCCCAACCGACCGAAACAGTGGTGTGCTGCCATTATGAAGCAAACAGTAGAGGTTGCCACCAAAACCTTGCAAGGAGAGCAGGGTCTCGGGAGCCGATGAAATCACCAACGAACGAGCCGGCCTTACTGCGGCGTAGCCACGACTGGAAGACCATCCACAATAACCGGCTAAAGAGATTATTTGGCGTCTTGTTATATACTGCATATACGACCTCGGGCACCCGATCAACTCATAGATACGCTCCAATCGATTTTGGTCCAACTGGATTAGCAAGTCAACTGTAAAAACCGCGTGTTTAAAATCCGCGTGCTTGCTAATCCCGCCTGCGACAATTTGCGCGCCGGCCCGCAGGTGCGAGGCGGCGTCTCATCGGCCAGTTTGGCGGTCTCGCGTGGTCTCTCTAACACCGGGCCAGAACCGGATCTGGCAGTTTGCCCCGTCCTCATCTTCTGGGACAATCAGAGATGGGGCCCCCCGATCCCGAAATGAGCGGCCGCGCCGAAACCCTCCAAAACTACGAACTCATCCGCGTCGAAGGATCAGGCCACTGGGTCCACCACGATCACATCATCCAGCGAACGACACCCAGCACCTGCGGCGCGAACTGAATTGCCACCCGAGGCAGCATCATCGCCACCGGAGCCAGTAGCCACCCGTTCCTCCCTTGCGCCGCCAGCGCCCCCAGGCACACCAGCAAAGGCGTATACACCCGTCCAAAATCGTACACGTTCTGCCAGTGATCCGCCCGTTGCACCACAACTGCCATCGCCGCAAACAACACCCCGGCGATTCGTAGAGTCTCTCGAGGACTCCGCGCGAACCACGCGAATGCCAGTCCAAACGCAAGCAAGACCCCGCCCAACGCAAGGTAATCCGCCAACAACACGGCGTTTACAAACGGCGTTCCCGGCGGGTACCTCCACGGATTCCCAATCGCATGAAAAATCGCGGCAAAGGGAATCAAGGAAGCCCCGTATGGCTGGCCCACCGTTCTCATCTGCACATAGCCATACCAACCAATTGCCGGAGCCGCGCTGAACAGGAACACACCGGCGCTCCGCCACGCCCGCTCCCATGCCAGTCGCGCACAGAACGCTCCCACCAGTAAGAGTCCGGTCTCCCGCGTCAGCGCCGCGCCGGCCAGCACGGCAAACAACCTCCACGATGCGGACCGCGAATAAAGGACAAACCCCGCCGTCAAAGCAGCCAAACTCCCGTCCACCGTCAGACGGTCCACAGTGATCGGAATCGCCGGCATCGCCAGAAACAGCAGCCCCCACCCAGCCGTCACCCCGGCCTCTTGTGCAATCCGGCAACTCCAGAACACACCCAGTCCGATGCTCAACAGGCACACCATCCGGTACGCCCCGTCAACCCAATCCGAACGCCCTAATGCGAGCCCGTAAGCAAGCAGCGGAACCAGAATGCGCCGGTACCGCAGCCGCGCATCGTCAAGGAACTCCTTCAGATCGGAGCTCAGAAACGGATCATGCGCCATGTAATGATAACTCTGCCCGTCGTAGCCGCCAGAGCCCTCAAACAAGTAGATGTGCTCCGTGGAAACCAGCGGCGGTTGCCGCTGTACAGCCCCCGTGCAAAACAGCGCAGACCAGTTGCCGCCGTAATTCGCCGTCACCGTCGCCCATTGCCACAGCACGACAATTACAACTGCTCCCGAGGAGGATACCCAGGGGAGGATCCGCTCCCATCGTGATCGCCGCAAGTCTCCATCATAATCAGATTGCCCGCGCCCGGCGCCGTCATCCCCTGTATCTGAATTAAGAGATACTCCTCCTGTATAAAAACGACCTCTTAATCGTTTAACGAAAGTGATGCCTTGCGGCGTGCGCTTCTCGCGTATGTCTCTAGAAAGGAGAATCGAACTGTGGTCGGGCTACCCATCATTGTCAACTATCTTCTGCAGCGGCCGCGCGGGCTTGTGATCTATCCGGATAACAACTCGAAGTGGCGGGAATTCGTCTATTACAAGAACGGATCGAGCGTGCAGGCGGGCTACAAGAAGGGTTCCTTCGGGACCTTCAGCGGCTCGCATGACAACCTGCGCAAGTACGAGATCAAACTGACCGACGGCACTACCACCAAGGTGGCGGCGGCCAAAAAACTGGATAAGAAGGCATCAAAAAATACTGCCTATGACCCCTCCACCTTCGCGGAGATTGGCTACCTCAATTGGGAACTTCGCAAGGACGCAGGCGGCGCCGTCATGGCGAAACCCGATTCGAGCGGCGAGTTCCGGTTGATTGGAAAGAAATTCAAATCCCTCTACGGGCTGCCGGATACGCTGGTGCGCTCCTTTGAAAACGTGCACGACGACCTCGATCCCGGCGGGACGGAGTCGGATACCCGTGAAAATTTCTTCGATGAGCTGGCCGGAGTCAGCGAGAGCGGGCTCGATTTCTTCGCCTACGCCGGACACGGCGGCCAGAGTTCCCTGCCTTCGGCGCAGGTCCGAAAAAAGGATATGCAGAAACTGGCGGACGAAATCCGCCGCATCGTGAAATCGGATGGTACGGTCCTTTTCTACGCCTGTTCGACGGGCGTGCCGGGAGGGTTTGCGTCGGGAATCTCCTCGCTGTTGCCTACCATGACCGTGTGGGGACACAGCGACGCCGGGCAGGCCTCGCGAAACGCCGATAAGATCCGCTTCCGGAATGGCGTATCCCAGGACATTCGTGACCTGCTCAGCGCCCAAGCCAAGGCCAAGTGGGCCGATTACCTGAAAGCGAGCCCCGATTTCTACGCCCGATTTCCATTCATGACCGTGGAAGCCATCGAATCGGAACTCACCGGAAGCTAGACAGGCAGGAAAGGGTCCGGAAAAGACTATTAAACCGCGCGCCCCGGTGCTACCCTGAATGTGTCGCGAGCATCCAATACGTTACGCGTATGAAACCTACAGGGTCGCGCGGAAGCACTCTCGTCATTCTCTTTCTGGCCGCGGCCCTCTCCGTACGCGCACAGCGCCCTCAGACACGGACAGAAGAAATTCAAGCCGGGCGCGCAGCCAGGCAGAAGGAACTGAAGCCCGAAACAGTCTCCAAATGGGAGGAACGGCTGCGCAAATTCCGCGATGACAAAATCATGGAGCGCGTCACGGCCGGATACAACGGCTTCCGGGCAAAGATCGGCAACATGGTGACAGGCGCCGGCTTCGCCATCGGCCCCGAATATTTTCGCGAAGACCTGCTGCACGGCCAACTCAACTTCCGTTCGTCCGCGCAATTCAGCTTCCTCGGATCGCAAAAGTACGAGGTGGAAACTGTGCTGCCAAAACTCGCCGGCGACCGCCTTTCCTTCGATCTCCTCGCCTCCCATCGCAACTACACGCGTCTCGGCTACTACGGCAGCGGGCCGGATTCCGAAAAGATAAACCGCTCCAATTACCGTTTGGAAGATACCTCGGTGGACGCCATCGGCGGCACGAAAGTGGGCCGGTTCGTCAAACTCGGAGCGTCGCTAGGCACGCTCTACGCCAATCCCGGCCCGGGCAACGACAGCCGCTACATCTCCACGGAGCAGAAGTTCCCCCTCGCTTCCACGCCGGCAATCGATCAGAATGTCCTCTATCTGCGCACCTCCGTCTTCGCGCAATTCGATTACCGGAACAATCCTCTTGCCCCTAGAAAGGGCGGCAACTACGTGATGCAGTACTCCTGGAACGACGACCGCAACCATAACCTGTATAACTTCCGCCGCCTCGACATCAACCTCGAACAGTACATCCCCTTCTTCAACGCGAGGCGCGTAATCGCCCTCCGGGCCAAGACCATTCTCACCGACACCGACCATAACGAGCAGATTCCCTTCTACCTCCAGTCGGTGCTCGGCGGTTCGGACGATCTGCGCGGCTATCGCGCGTTCCGGTTCAGCGGCCGGAACATGGTGGTGTACAACGCTGAGTACCGCTGGGAAGTGTTCGCGGGACTCGACGCGGCAATCTTCGCTGATGCCGGAAAAGTGATGCCCCGGCGCGGCATGTTGAATTTCCGCAACCTCGAATCCGATGTCGGCATCGGCCTGCGGTTCAACGTGCGGGACGTCACCTTCCTGCGCATCGACACCGCGTTCAGCCACGAAGGCTTCCAGGTGTGGTTCAAGTTTAACGACGTTTTCCTGCAAAGGCGCTTCGGCACAACCACGGGCCAGCCAGTGTATTGAAGGAGGCAAGCCATGCGCGAAATCTGCTTCTTGTTCCTGCTCACTTCCGCTGCGCCGGCGCAAAATTTCTTTCCAGACGACCCCCTCGATTGGGAACCGCGGCCGGTGAATGTGGAAAAGGCCGCCTACCGCAAGCTGAGCGAATACTACGACCTCTTCCTGCACCAGTTCGGACATCCCGGCGAGCGCCAGCCGAAGAATGGCCCTCCCATCCGGGCCAAGGGGGTCAGCACACTGGGAGAGCCCATGCAGGGCGCCTGGTGGGTGAAGCGTCACTACTATCACCCCATGAGCATCGAGGAACTCGTGAAGGGAACAGGCGGGACAACGCCGCCCGCGATGGACCGGAAATGGACAGTGGTCTCGGTAAAAAATGAGGGCGTGACGCCGGGATTCGTCATCATCGATGGAAACAAACGGCGCTACTTCGTAAAGTTTGATCCACTCACCAATCCCGAAATGGCCACCGCCGCCGACAGCATCACCTCGCGATTCTTTTACGCCATGGGCTACCACGTCCCGGACAATTACATCGTGTATTTCACCGAAGATCAGTTGGTCCTCGGAGAGGACACGCAGGTGTCGAGCGTCACCGGCAAGAAGACACGCATGACGCGCCGCGATCTGCTCGAGATCCTGCTCAAGGTTCCCTTGACCCGGGACGGACGCTACCGCGCCACCGCCTCGCTGGCAATCGCTGGAAAACCGCTCGGGCCGCCGCGCTATTTCGGAACGCGCAGCGACGATCCAAACGACATCGTGCCCCACGAACACCGCCGCGATCTGCGAGGCCTTGCCGTCATCGACGCCTGGCTGGACCACGACGACTCCCGGGCCATCAATAATTTCGATGCCCTCGTCAAGGACAGGGGCGTCCAGTATATCCGCCACTATGAACTCGACTTCGGCTCCACGCTGGGCAGCGGAACCGAAAAGCCGAACAGCCCCCGTTCCGGCGCATACCACTTTTCCTGGAAAGAATCGGCAGCGGAACTCTTCTCGCTCGGCTTGTACATCCCCTATTGGGCCAAGGCGCGCTATCCGGACTACCCGAGCATCGGAAGGTTCGAATGGAAGGTGTTCGATCCCGAAAAATGGGTGCCGGAATACCCGAATCCCGCGTTTCTCAACCGGCTCCCCGATGACGAATTCTGGGGTGCCAAACTGGTGACAGCTTTCACGGACGACGAGATCCGCGCCATCGTGGGAACCGGCGAACTGAGTGACAAGGAAGCCGAAGCCTACCTCCTCCAATGCCTCATCGAGCGCCGCAACAAAATCGGAAAAACGTATTTCGCCAAGGTTCTGCCCTTCGATCAGTTCCGCCTCGATGACGGCCGGTTGCGCTGGGTGGATTTGGGGGCCAAACTGGGATACTATCCGCGGGCGCAAGTGGACATTCAATGGTCGCGCTTCGACAACGGCCGGCAAACCAAAAGTCCACTCGAAGACGCAAAGACCGTCGCCGTGCCCGAGGGAGGGAATGGATATTGGTGCGCAACAATCACTTCGCAAGCAAAAAGATCCCAGACGATCGATGTCTACGTCCATCGCACGGGCGCCCAGATGAAGATCGCCGGAATTGAGCGCACATGGTAAACCGCCCCGAATACCAGTCACGCCCTGAAATCCCCAGCCTCAGCAGCTTCCCCAGTTTTCGCTCCATCGGCGAGCAGCCGAAGGGAAGGCTCGAGCGCATGCTCAGCTTCTTCTCCGATGTCCGTGCCGGAGAGGGTCTGGGCGTCGTTCTGCTCACCATCAACCTGTTCCTGCTCCTGTTCGCCTATTACCTCCTGAAGACCGTGCGGGAATCGTTGATCCTCACCGAAGGCGGAGCCTACATCAAGGCCTACTCGAGCGCCGGTCAGGCGGCCTTGCTCATGGCGCTCGTGCCCCTGTACGGCTTCATTGGAACCAAAGTCGTGCGCATCCGCCTCATCGCCGGACTTTGGATATTCTTCATTTTCAACCTTGTCCTGTTTTACAGTTTCGGTGTCGCCGGATGGCGGGAAGGGGTCGTCTACTACATCTGGGTAGGCATCTTCAACGTCTTCGCGGTCTCGCAAATCTGGGCCTTTGCCAACGACATCTATACCGAGCGGCAGGGCAAGCGCCTGTTTCCCATGATCGGCGTGGGCAGTTCCCTCGGCGCATGGCTCGGCGCCGAGAGTGCCGGCGAACTCATGGCTCGGGTTCACCTCACCCCTTACCAACTCCAACTCGTCGCCGCTGCCTTGCTTGCCGTGTGCGTGGCGCTCACCATTGCGGTGAACCGTGTTCAAACCGCGCGCTCCATCCCGGACATGGCCGCGCACGACAATCTGAAACTGAGCGCGGAAGACGGCTTCAAACTCGTCTTCTCCAACCGCTACCTGACTTGGATTGCCGCCCTGACCGTGCTGCTGAACATTGTGAATAGCTCTGGCGAGTTCCTGCTGGGCAAGGTGGTCAGCGACCAGGCGCGACAGCTATTTCCAGGCAATGCCGTCGGGCAGAAAGAGTTCGTCGGAGTCTTCTACGGGCGCTTCTTCGGAGTCGTTAACCTGCTGGGCTTCCTCCTGCAATCCTTCGCCGTGTCGCGGATCTTCAAGTCGCTCGGCGTGCGTGGATCGCTGTTCGTATTGCCCTGCATCTCTCTCCTGAGCTATTCGATGCTCGCGGCCGCTCCCATCCTGATGATTATCCGCGTCGCCAAGACCCTCGAGAACGCGACGGACTACTCCCTGCAAAACACCATCCGCCAGGCTCTCTTCCTCCCCACCTCTCGCGAGTCGAAATATAAAGCAAAGGCGGCCATCGACACCTTCTTCATGCGCCTCGGCGACGTGATTCAGGCGGGAATTGTGCGCATCGGCGCCGAACTGCAACTCGCCCTCACCAGCTTCGCCTGGCTCAACGTCGCATTTACGATTCTTTGGCTGTGGATCGCGAGCCGGCTGGCCCGGGAGCACCGCCGCCTATCTTTTTGAATTCCAGCAGCAGGCTCTGGTTGGAACGCATCAGCCGCGCCAGCACTTCCTCCCGGTCCTCGCTCGCGGCGGCCGGCGGCGACACATCCAGCATCTGAGTGAGCAGCTCATTCAAGGCCGCGGGCAGTGTGCCCTCGAGGTATTCCAAACCCAGCCCCCGCAGCAGGTGATCATCGCTGTGCAGCGCGCGAAACGCAATCTTCAACGGATCTCGCGGCAGAACCACGGCAAGCAGGCTGAATACGTGCTCCAGGCTCTGATTGGCCCGGTCACGCAGAACGTCATCGAGAAAGGAGAATCCGCTGTCGGAAGCGTCACGGCTGTCCAGCAGGCGGCGCCCTTCCCAGATTGGCTTTGCCACGCTTAGCTCGCGAATAACAATCGCGAAGACCCGGTGCTCGTCGAACCGCAGTTCCTCGTTGCTCTGGCGGAGATAGTCCAGCGCGCGGCTCGATTGAAAGCGCACCTCGAAGTGCTTGTCCTCGAGTGCATCCATCAGCCCGTCCACCGCGCGCTGCCCCCCGCGGCGCGCCAGAATTCGCGGAATGCGCCGTCGGATGGCGAAATCCTGCTTATCATCGATCAGCACGTCGGTGAGCAGACCGGTAATGGAATTCCCGGCGGCGGTGAGAACCTCGCGCGCTTCTTCACTCACTTCGTCCCACGCCAGCAGGCGCACCACTTGCGGCGCCAGCAACGGATCAAGCGGCTGAAGTCGGCGCAACTGGCTCCGAACCAGGGCGGCTTTTCCGCTCCGAAGCATCCGAAGTGTTTCGATCAACGGGTCCAGCGATGCCGCCGCCGCAGGCAGAGGAGCCGGCTCCGGCTTCATCGCCGCGGTGGGCGCCGGAGCCTTGCGGATGTTCACTGTCCGCAGAACCGCCGAGATGGTGGTGGAATCCTGAAGCCCCGAGATGTCGAGTTCGATCGCCCGGTTCATGAGCCCGCGCTCGAGAACCCCGATATAAGCCCGGTCCATCCGGCTGGTAATCCACACGCTTGCCGCCGCCAGCCCAATGACAATCACCAGTATCTCCGTCCTCATGTGCGGCGGATACAGCAGAAGAAGTTGCAGAATCAGCGCTCCGAAAGCGTCGCCGAAGCGGTCGCAACCCACATCGATCACCGTCTTCACCGCGCGCTTTTCATTCGGCGCAATCGGCGTGAAAAAAATTTCGTAACCGGAACGGAAGAACGAACCCCGCAGTATGAGTTCCAAGGCCCGGACGCTTGAAACCATCGTGAACAGCGGAACAGCCAGCGCCGCAAAGGACCCGGCGCTCACCGCAAGCGCCAGCGACATGACCGTTCGCCCCAGCCCCAGACGGCGCAACGCAATCGGAGTCAGCAGCGATTGCACCAGAAAGGTCATCACCTGGCTCACCGTGTAGAAGATCGCAAAGTAGCGGGTGAGGGATGCCCCGCGCCCCATCGCTTCTGTCGCTCCGGTCTTGAACAGGTAGTCGAGCAGCGCGGCGCTCGTCGTCCCCAGCACGACGAGAAATGCCAGGCTCAGCAGAAAGGGCGATCCGGCGAACGCCTTGCGCGCCGTCTCCCAGCCCTCATCCCCGGCCCGTGGTTTCCGATGCTCCTCGCGTGACGATGCTCCCAGCACCAGCAGAATCAAACCGCAGGCGAGATGAAGCGCCGCCAGCACCGGCAGCAGCATCTCCGCCGAACTGAGAGCCGCCGTGCGCTCGGCGAGAATCCCCCCGGCAATCCCCCCGGCAGTCCCCATCCCGGCAATGCGCCCAAAGCGCAGTTTGGCTTCCCGCGGGTCGAACACCTCGCTCGCCAGCGACCAGAAGCCCGAGAGCAGAATGGCCCCAAGACCCACGATGTGTAGGTAAACAAAACAGACGATAAAATCGCGGTGAAGATCGATGAGGAAGTACTCCATCAGGTGCCCGGCGGCGCTGCAAAGGTACGCGATGGGCACCATGCGCCCCGGCGCAAACCGCGTGAGCAGGCGCGAAAACAGAAGAGAGGAGACAATCGAAACTACCGCGGCCGCACCCACGATCTTCGGCAGGTCGGTGGCCGGGAAGCGCGACAGAAACAGTCCGTCTCGCGCAGCCTTCGCCGCCACCTGGTGGGCAAGCGTAAAGCTCGCCCCGGCCATGGCAACCTGCGTCAGGCGGTCCAGCTTCGCGGAGAAATTCACCTATTCGATTGTGCCCTAGAGGACAACCCAGGCCCAACCGGGCTGAGCGAGGAGTGAGAATCGCCGCTCGCTTCCTCCCGCCGCGCGGCCGGCGCCGGGCGCTCGGGAAGGTTGGTCTGCCACCACGAGACGGCGTCCTCGTCGGACCACGATCCGTCAATTTGGAGGCGCCGCAGTTGCCTCCCCAGTTCCTGCGCGCTCCAGATCCGCTTCGCCGGCTCCTTCTCGAGCAGGTTCATGATAATCCGCTCCAGTCCCGCCGGAATGGGCAGATCAGTTCTCTCGCTCAGCCTCACCGGCATCTTCTGCACGTGCGCGAGAGCTTGTGCCGTGGGGTTGCTCTCCGGAAAAACCAACTGACCGCTGAGAAGATAGTAGGCGAGACAGCCCAGGCTGTAGAGATCGGCCCGGCCGTCGATCTTCTCGTGCCCCAGCGCGATTTCCGGCGAAAGATACGCGGGAGTGCCGGTGGCCGTGCCTTCCATCGTGTGGATGGAAAGCTCATCGGGCATCAGCGTTTTCACCAGCCCGAAGTCGAGCACCTTCACGAAGTCATACCGCAGCCCGAGCTTGCAAAGGAATATATTCCTCGGCTTGATGTCGCGGTGGATGATCCCCATCCGGTGTGCCTCCTCGAGCGATTCGCAAGCCTGAAGAAGAATTCGCGCGACACGGCCCGCGGGCATCGGTCCGAACCGCTCCACCAGGGTTTGCAGATCGATTCCATCCAGCAGTTCCATCACGTAATAAAACTTCGCGTCCTTGGTCTTCCCGAAATCGAACAGCGCCACCGTGTGCGGGCTGCGAAGACTGGCCGTGACTCGCGCCTCCCGCTCGAAGCGCTTTTGTATCAGGCTCGCCTGCCGCCCGCTGACGCTCGACAACACGGCCGGCCGGATCAGCTTGATCGCCGCGTCGCGGGCCAGCATGCGATGCTTCGCTCTCCAGACCTCGCCCATGCCTCCGTGGCCGATCATATAATCCAGCGTGTAGCTGCCCAGTTCCTCTGCCTTCTGTTGCGAAAGATGCATCGAGAAAATCTTCTTGTTGAGAAGGAACGTCCAGCCGGCCATCAGGAAGGGGGGATAGATCCAGACGGTGAGACGGTTCCAGGGTAATGGCTGGAACTGGTACAGATGCAGGTTCAGCGTGTACGCCAGCGGCCACATCGCGGCGCATCCAAGGGCGGCAAGGCCGGCCTTGGCCGGAGCGTTCGGCAGAAGCAGCCCGCACAAAGCCAACCACACTGTGAGACTCGAGACTCCGCGCACCGGGCCGGCGGCGCTCCAGTCCATCGACGTCTCGAACGTCGCCAGCGCGAAGCTCACCGCGAGTTGGAACAGAATCCCGAGATCGAGAAGCGTTGTTTTCTTTACCAGCCCTTTCACCTGTAACGCAACGAACCCGGCCGACATCAAAATGACGCCAAGGGAAGTGAGCCGGACCAGTGGCCTGCCCAGCACTGCTCGCAGATCCGGCTGAAGAAAATGCTGAAGGCTGAGACCGATGACCGTTGTGATCGCGCAGATCAGGGACACCCAGCAAAGCCGCTGCGCAACCTTCTCTACCAGGGCGGGCGGCATCCGGAACGTAGCTGGGCTGGGACTGTCTGTTCCGCTACTGGCCCTTCTGACGTTCATGTGGATTGCCCTGCGTAAATTGTCCTGCTTACTTAGAGTAGCGAATTGGCGAGGCGGTTTCGGATCAGGTAGCCTGAAATAGACAGCTCCCGGATGTAAAGCATGTCGAAGTACAGATGTTGTGTTCTCCCCTCCTTCCTGGTTGCGTTGAGCGTGGCGAACTCCGCCTCGGGGCAGCAAGACCCCATCCAGCAAAACCCCATAACGTTCGAACCGCTCCGAAATATCCCGCGGGACATCTTTAGCGAGCAGAAGGCAATCTGGACCAGCCCGGCGCACATGAACCGGCGCCAGTTCCTCACGCGGGCGCTTCCTTTAGTGGCGGGTTCCGTTGCGCTGATTACCGTCGACAAGAGGATTTCGCATGGGCTGCCTTCGAGTTCCACCGAAATCAACTGGAGCCGGAACCTCTCGAACATAGTCGGCTATTCCCTCGTGGGAGCCGCCACGGCGGGGTCTCTCCTCGCGGGAACAGTTGGAAACAAACCGGGCTGGCGAAGCACAGGCTGGTCGGCCACCGAAGCCTTCGCCGACGCCATCATCGTGTCCCAGGTCCTGAAGATGGGGTTTGGAAGGCAGCGGCCGGATGAGAGCGCCGGAAGGGGCGCTTTCTGGAAGGACGGCAACAGTTTCCCCTCCGGGCACTCCATGATGACCTGGGCGGTGGCCACCGCCGTGGCGCGGAACAAGCGCTGCCCCAAGTGGCTCGCCTTTACAGCCTACGGAGCGGCTGCGGCCGTCAGTGTCTCGCGTGTGAGCGCCCAGCGCCATTTCACCGGGGACGTGTTCGCCGGCGGAATCATCGGTGCTTTGATCGGAAACTACGTCGCCGGACGGCACGAGTAGAAAAAGGTTGACTTCTTCTATATTTCTATTATCATGGAAATATGGAAGAGAGGAAGCCTCCTGCCTGACCACGACGATCTCACCACTCGCTACGCCGACATGTTCGCCGCCATCGGCGCCGAACACCGCCTGCGTACTCTCCGCCTCCTGCTCTCGGCTCATCCCAATGGCTTGACAGCCGGCGAAATTCAGGCGGAACTCGGCATGTCCGCTTCCAACCTTTCGCACCACCTGGAGAAGCTCCGCAACGAGAATCTCCTGAACGTCCGCCGCGACGGCACTTACCTCTGGTATTCGGCAAACACCGAGGTTCTTACCGAACTTCTCCAGTTCCTCTACGCCGAGTGTTGCACCCGCAACCGCGCCATCGCTCCCGAAACCATCGTGCAAATTCGAAAGGCT